>JACQXX010000095.1 GCA_016208495.1 Acidobacteriota bacterium
AATGCCATGAGCTGGAGTCGCACGGGCAGTAAAGCCCTCGCCGTTTTGAAAGTCGTTGAACTCAACCAACAATGGCCTTCCTTATGGGATTTCGAGGATTTGGCTGCCTAATCTTGATCACAGGATTTGTGACAGAAAGAATTAAACGGCGACATGGAGTCAGTGTACCCGGCCCGTGGCGCGATTGATCAGGTCATGGCGACGTTTTCGGACAAACGCGTCGGCTTTGACTTGAATGGAACTCCATTTGGAAACCTCGCGGATACCAGTTTTTATTCAACGGGTTACGACCGCTTCCACCTCAGTCAACTAGCGGATGGATATATCTACGAAAAGCCGTTTTCCGAATACGAAGCCTGCACGCTGGATGAACACTTTGTGACCGAACGGGACCTGCCCGAAATCCAGCGCCAGTTTCCCGACCCATACTGGCGGCCCCGCCCCAAAAACCTGGCGGAGTACTGGCAACAAATTCGCGACTATGCCGACATCCCCCGGCGCTATGGGAATGTCAAAAAGTAGCCAACGCTTTGGGGTGCAGCGGCTTGACGCAACTTTTCATACCAAAGCGGTGTCAAGCCACCACACTCCAAACATCGGAGTTTTCAACTTATCAGGCTTCTGGTAGAGTGCCTTCACAAACACGTAAATCATCCATTTAATAAGGAAGCACTCTCCAATGGAACGAATCACATTTAACCCGGACCAGTGTGGTGGGCGGCCCTGTATTCGAGGCATGCGCATCCGGGTGACAGACATTCTTGATCTCTTTGCGGCAGGGCTATCCGCAGAGCAAATCCTGGAAGAAATGCCTGATCTTGAAATGGCCGATTTACAGGCGGCTTTAAACCTGAATGAATAAGAAACCCTGAGCCATGAACCTTTCACGTGTAGGTTTCTGGTTTTGCACCTCGAAGAGCTGCAGTTCAGATAGCCGGTCGGTTGCGAGGCTTTGCGAGCTACCACCGGAGCCGATTAGTCTTCTGCCTCCCGCACCAGCCCCGCCCCGTTGGGGCGGGGCTGGTGCGGGAGATACGATGGTAGGCTTTGGGTCCGGTGGTAGGCCCAAAGCGGCCAACCGACCGGCTATCCGAACTGCAGCCTTTCAGGATGCCCACGCCAACACCCTCGCCGAAGACCACCGCATCAAACACAATCTTTGGAGTGCAGCGGCTTGACGCCGCTTTCATAGCAAAGCGTGAAGGAACTGAAATCAGTTTCCCGAAATCAAATTTGGCATTCCCGTCCTGATCTATTATTCTTTGAATATCCAATCAACGGCAGGAGAAATAGACAATGACCGTCGTGACTGAACCCCAGATTCATCTTTGGACCCGTGATGAGTACTACAAAATGACGGAAGCTGGTCTTTTTCAAGGAAAACACGTTGAACTGATTGAAGGACAGGTTATTGAAATGAGTCCAATGGGAAGCCTGCACGCTACGGCAGTCGCACTGGTTGGGAGAGCGTTGGAACAGGGATTCGGACCAGGATTCTTTGCCCGGTGGCAGATGCCGTTGAATGCCGGAAGTAAATCTGAACCGGAACCTGATATTGCGATTATTGAGGGAACGATTCGGCAGTTCAAAAATGCCCATCCACAAACAGCCATCCTGGTTGTAGAAGTAGCCGAAACTTCCCTTGCCTATGACCGGACTGACAAAGCCAGCCTCTATGCCCGGATGGGCATTCCAGAGTATTGGATTGTAAATCTGATTGACCGCCAGCTTGAAGTCCGGCGCAGCCCAGTTGTTAATGAGTTTCAGCCTTTCGGTTTCGGCTATTCCGAGATGATCATTCTCACTGAAGATCAGCACGTATCCTCACTTGAAAAGCCAGCGATTGCAATTGCTATCTCTGATATTTTACCGTGAGTTACAAGGTCTTAATGAGTTCATCTCACCAATTCATTCAATGAATGGATTTTTACCCACAAGACTGCATTTTTAAAGCATCAAACCAGTAGTAGAAAATGAGGCAATTTCCCTAACAAAGCGCTTGACGGATTTTTGCTTTTTCTTTAGGCTGTTTTCACAGCGTCTCAATTCAAAGATCAACCATAAACACTCTCAAAACAATGGGTAGCATCCATACGGAAAACACTACGGAGGGAAAACTAATGCCTTTGCTACAAGTAGGTTACTACCAACCACAGGCATTATTCGGCGTCTTACACGAAATGGACATTCCCAAAGGTGCGGAAATAACAATTGAGAAGGTAGAAAGTGGCATTTTATTAAAGCATCTGACCCCCGATGGAGTCTTAAACCGCCAGGGTTTAAGGGAATTGCTGAAAGAAAGAGCCATCGAAATGGCCGAACGTGACTTACAGATGGCTCAAGGGTGGTTTCCTTGAATAGAGATAGAATAAGAAAGGTTGATAGACCAATAGAAAATGGCTTGAGGTTGGTTGAGTTGTAAAATAGGCAAGAGAAAACGTCCGTTTTAGCTTTACTAAAGATCATGTAAAGGTGTTATTTCTTTACCTATCAGATTTTTTGAATAGTGGGATAGGTTAGGAGATTTTCAGGAGAATAAAAATGTGGAAGTTCACACTTTTAACATCACTGATTCTTGCACTTGGGATTTCCAGTGTTCTGGCTCAAACAGGTAGCCAAATTGCTCCGGGAGTACAAGAAAAAGTAGTTCAACAAATGATACTTGATGGCCAAGTGACAAGGGCTTGTGTCGAGGAAGCGGGTGGATTTACAAAAGTGGTTAGTGTTTTACCCGTTGATTTAAATGGGGATGGCAACCCTGAAATGATTATTTATGGACACAATTGTGCCTGTGTTGGTGCTCGGCGCTGTCAGCAATGGATATACGTCAATACAAAATCTGGTTACAAGCTGGTTTTTGGCCCTGGGCAGGTAGACGAAATTACTCCTCAAAAGACTGTTACAAACGGATATAAAGACCTACTGGTGGGTTTTGTGTCGGGGAATGATGGCTGGCAAGTTATTTATAAGTTTGATGGGATACGCTACCAAGAACAAAATAAAATGCTCTCAGGACTCGGACAAAAAAGTAAGACAAGAGTTAACAAACAATCTCAATCTCTAGGAGTTATACCCAAATTTATTACCGCTCTTCAGAATCAGAATTATAAAACTGTAATAGACCTTACCTATCAGTTTCAGGCTGAAGTAGAAGCAATCAAGAAAAGAAATCCGAAAGTTCTTTGGGAACGCTTAATTCAAGACTATTACAATAAGAAAGTTTCAGATTTTGAAATGAACCCAGGTTTTTGGCAGGATTATTTTGAAACAGTAGCAGGAAGCGGAGGGGATCCAACCAAACAAATTCGTGGTGCCTTAATTTACTTGCCATCATCATGTAAGTGGAAAATTACAGAAACCAGAACTCAAACTACTAGAAGTGTTTGGGATGGGAAAGTATATACCAGAACAACAACCTACGTTTCTGTAGTCTATCCAAATTATAATGATTCACCGGAAGTCGAAAATAGATTATTGAAAGAAACAATTTTGGAGTTTACAGAGGATGTGCCAAGTAAATTAATTTTAGGTATTTCAAGAGTTGCTAATGCTGATATCCAATGGCCTATCCCTCAATTAACTGAGGAATATGCAATTCAATCATTTGCTAATGCGCTTTCCGAAAAAGAAAAAGAACCCTATTTGGTATTAAATAGATTTATTTTTTCAAATGCAATAAGGTCCAGCAGATTAAGAGAACAGTATTCAAAACTATATAAAGATAAAGATAATACCTGGATAATACCTGGGCTTCAATTTACTAAAAATATAGAAGCTTTAAAAGAAATACTAACTAAACATGGCTTTAAAATTTACCCGGAAACATTTTCTCGACCAGGATTGTATGACTCTTATAGTTTTGCTCTGGTTGATCTACCAATTACTTGGAAGTCGTTTTCTTTATCCAGCGAGACGGATTTTCGTATTTTTGAAAAATTATCCTTCTCATTAAACTCATTGAAACAAAAGGAAGAATCAGCTACAGCCATTATTATAATGAACCATGAAGGGTGTACACCGATTTGTCAATTTTTAAGAGAGAGTTGGAAAAATGGAGTTGGTTATGCTTTTTACATTCAACAGGAAGGATACAATGGGAAACCCTTTAGAGACTTTCAAGGAAAACATGATGATGCAGGATATTTAAATGAAGATTTACAAAACTCACAAGAATCAAGAGAAGTATCCTTTTATTGGAAACCTCAGAAAGGCTGGTATATAACAGGAATTAAACATTAATCTTCAAATTACTATTTTCAAAGCTAAATACTCACCATTCGCGTAATAAAAATCTAGTTTGTCGAATTCTTTTTCCAGGTTTCTCCCTTTTTCGTTCAAAACTGGCTGGAAAACTGATATCACAAGAAATTTCTGAGCCTCAGTGCATCAAATTCAGAGATTGAATCTGAACTAATTGATTCAATCCTGTATGATTACAACTCAGAATTGAAGCGGATAAAAAAATTTCTACCTTTCTTGTTTCGTCAGGTATGTGATGAAAGACCAAAAAGCTGGACCAGACTTCATTTTGAAGAAGCTCAGGCTCAATTTTTGAGGGTTTGAGAGTCTTTCAAGACAATTTTAACAAAAACTGGAAAAGAATTTACGAAACAGGATTTTTATTACGCGAACGGTGAGTAAATAGTTGATAAAAACGTTCCTTTTTCCTTTCCATTTTGTTTGGCAAAACTCATAACTTGTTCTTTTCTTTTCTGAAAAGAGAAAATACCAAACTTCGGGTTTCACCGATCAAGACTCTAAACACCACCTATTGATTAGCCTTTTAGAATATCTCCTTTCCCTCTGGAAGCGCTTCCAAGAGTCATTTAAAGTGAAGTTTTCCAGCTCGCTTGTTAACTCTTCCTACAGGAAAAAACTCACCTCTCAATGTACATTAAATCGTTCCAACTCAAGGAGATCAAGGCTTTTTCAGATGTCAAATTCGACTTTGGCAAAGATGACCAGTATGCCGGGTGGAATGTCTTCGTCGGTGGGAATGCTTCGGGGAAATCTACCATTTTGAAAGGCATTGCGCTGGCTCTGGCTGGTCCAGTCGAAGGCCGCGTTTTGCTCCCGACGACTCAAGGGTGGCTTCGCTATTCGGCTGCCAGCGGGACAATTGACCTGGAACTGGTTTTTGACAAAGAGCACGATACCTTCAAAGGCAAAGGGGCGACACCGATTGGTCCCTTTTTTGCCGGGGTTCAGTGGCACAAGCCTTCCAAAGAAGATCAACTCCCCATCTTTGAAGCGAATAAAAAAAGCCGGTCCCCGCTGAAGATTGCAGAGCGAAGCCTGTGGAACACCAATGCTTCAGGATGGTTTTGTGCCGGGTATGGGCCAATGCGCCGGTTGACCGGGACTTCGGCAGATGCGATTCGCTTTACACTTGCCGGAGGAGTGATAAGCCGATTTCTGACGCTTTTCCGCGAGGACGCGGCACTCACCGAAAGTGAAGAATGGTTGAAAAAAGAGCACGCTCGTTCCTTGGAACAAGGAACGAATTCGCAATCAGCTCAACTTTTGGAAAATGTGACCAGCTTCCTCAATGATGGGCTTTTACCGAACAACATGAAGATTTCCAAAGTGACGGTTGATCAGGTGCTGCTGTCAAATCAGGAAGGGCTTGAGTTGCCCATGCGTGATTTAAGCGATGGATTTCGGAGCGTATATGCTCTCCTGCTGGACCTGATTCATAGTTTTGCGGAAGTGTATGGCGTTGAAGGACTTTTTACCAAAAACCCTGATTCTCCGTGGCAAATCAACAAACCGGGAGTTGTGTTGATTGATGAGGTAGAAGCCCATCTCCATCCGGTCTGGCAGCAGACACTCCCGGAATGGTTAAAGAGCCGGTTTCCACTGGTTCAATTCATTGTCACGACCCATAGTCCATTGATTGTGCAGGCAGCCAGTCCAGGTGGAATTTATGTTTTGCCGCTCCAAAATGAACCTCAACGGGCAGCTCGGCGACTGGATGATCATGAATATGAAAAAATCAGACTCGGAAGAGCTGAGAAAATCCTGTTAGGTGAAGCCTTTGGTTTGAAACAAACTCGGAGCACCTGGGCCAAAAAACAAATTGACCAGTGGAAACGACTCAAAGCGAAAAAAGAAGCCGAGGTTGAGCTGACCACTGCTGAGAAAAGCGATTTTGAAAGGTTGGAACGTGACATGCAGCTTGTTTTTGAGTTTCCAGAGAACCAGGAGTAGTGCCAAATGCGCCAGTTGCCTCCGCGAAAACCCTTGCCGCCAAGAACCCAGCTTAAACTTGCGCAAGAAACGACCAAAATCAAAGATTCTGCGGAACCTCAAAAAACAGCGCTTGCCCGCTACAAAAATGCACGTGACTGCAAGTGGTTCATTCCGGTAACCGATACCTTGAAGGAGCTGGCGGCCCCTGGCGAACGATGTATGTTTTGTAGTTCGAACGAACCATCTCAAGTGGAACACTACCGACCAAAAGCAATTTTTCCAACGCTTACATTCGTCTGGGAAAACTATTTGTGGGCTTGTGGTATTTGTAACCTGGCTAAACTCGATCAATTTCCGACTGAGGAACATCAGCGATTGATCAATCCACTTGATGAAAATGTATGGGACTATTTCTTGCTTGATGAGGAACATGGCCAGCCCATAGCCCGATGGGATGTGGCACTCAATGATAAAAATCCTCGGGCAGTTAAAACCTTGGAAATTCTGAACCTGGAACGAGAAGGATTGGAACGACCTCGTAAAGCACGGCTCAAAAACCTGAAACAGCAAATCAATGATAGCCTGAGGTTGTTAGATCACGGAGATCTCACCAGAGAAGACCTTCGTCAACGAATTCAAGACTGGCGTCAGGAGCCGCTTCAACCGGATATCGCCGATTACTTCCTCAACGGCCCAGGAAAAGCCAAAGAGCCCTTTCGAACGTTATTTCAAGTCCTTGAAGCTTGAAAGTTGCAACCACAAGGACGCAGAGGGTAAACTATTACCATCTATTTGAAACAAAAGCACTTATCCTTTCCCTTCTAAGTACAAATCCCCATAAAAGAAGGACGAAATTCAACCACCCGCTGGGAGAAACATTGGTTTTCGCCCGGATGGGCACTGGAACACACTGGTGAGCGAGTCGCCGAAAATCCCACGGAAAACGGAAGTCGGGCCAGTTTCCAGCGCCCATCCGGGCGCGAACCACTGGGAACCGAGATCCGGTGGTGTGCCCAAAGCGGCAAACCACCGGCTATTGTCCGGCGCCCATCCGGGCGAAAGCCAATTCGGAGTCACCGAAATTCCCTCCCCCATTTATAGGAACTTGTACTAAGTGATTGAGAATCTGATACTTCCTGGTTATCTTCACCACGCCCGAACGCCGCGTTTCTCCGCAAAATAAATCAAAATATCGAAATTTCCCGGCGACTGGCCAAGCATTCTTAGCAACAGCGCCACCTGTCCGCGATGGTGGACGGCGTGGTTGGCAGCGTGTTGCAACAATTCTCCAAGCGGCATTGATAGTTGTTCACCTCGATCATTTGGGTATTCAACAGACTGGGTCAGGTCTGCGTCGGTCAGCCCTTTCAAAAACTCACGAATGCTGGCTTCAACCTTGTTCCAACGTTCCATCAGGGATTCAACTGTTGGAAAATCAGCCGGGTTCAGGCGCGGGCCGCGTTTGGGGCCGCCACACCGGTCCGCCCACCCCAGTTCAACACTCAGAATATGGGTCATCGTGTTCTGGATTGACCCATAACTCCCTCCGACAGATTGTGTAAATTGCCCAGGTGGAAGGTGTGAAATCACTTCACAGAGCTTTCGGTTGGCCCAGTAACCATAATCGAACAACATTTCGAGATCTTTGACGGTCATTGCTTCCTCGCGCTTGATAGAAAAATGAAGAAACCCGAATTATGGAGTATAAAGCTGGCTTGTCAAAGTTCGCATTTCTCCGTAGAATGCCCCGGTTACAGCCACCAATCAAAAACCTCAGGACTCCTGACTGATAGTCCAGGCTTGAGAAGTTACGCTTCTTGTTGCTGGCAAGTCAGTCACTGTAAAAAAGGAATACCTTGTTATGACTGATGATACCTTAAAACTCTGGCAGGTCATTGTTTACGGAATCGAATATACGATTGATGAAGAAACACTCAAAGCCTGGATTCTGGCAGGAAAAATCCGCCACGAGGACCGGGTTAAGAAAGCTGGAACGAACTGGACTGAAGCCCGCAATGTTCCCAAACTACGGGAACTGTTAGCCCAGGCGGCGTCACTCCAGGTGAGTAACTCGCCCAGTCAAGAAAAAACCGAGACACCCGATAACTCCACAACGATTCGTCCCGGTACTTTTCCAAAGCAACCACCCCACCAATTCACCCCATCTCCTGGAGCCTGGAAAAAGGGAGATCTCCTCGTGGTTGAAGATGAATGCAAACTTCCCCATCGCTGCCTCAAATGTAATTCTGACAAAGATGTCGTTCGTTTAAATTACCAGTTTAGTTATCGCCCCCGCTGGCCACTGATTTTTATTCCGGTGATTGGAGCACTTCTGGTTATGCTCATCGTGGTTTTGCTTAGTCAACACAGGCAGATGGAAATTTGGCTCTGCCGGTCACACTATGAGACACGATATATGGCCAGTATTTTAGGTTGGGTGGTTTTTGTTCCAGGTTTCATTATTCTGGTTAACACGATGCGAACCAATGCCAGAATTGAATTTCTGATTTGCATGATGACTCTGGGAGCTTTTGGCATCGTGCTGGCCTTCTTTGGTCAAATTGCTCAGGTTCTGGAAATTCGAGATTCAGTCATGTATCTCAAAAAAGTTCATCCAGATTATGTGAAGCAATTCCCAGACTGGCCACACTTTATCTGAAACAAGGGCAGTTTTTGGGTTGGTGTCCAATGCGGACACCAACCGGAATTGCCGGATTTTACCGTGGAGCCAGCGCGGATAACCCAATCGCCGCCAGCCCAATCACAATATCGAGAATCACCACTCCGACAAACAACACAAAATTACAAACAAACCCAAAGATCCCCATTCCTTTTTTGAGCCCGGTTCGGAAGGTTCCGATGATTGACAGCGACAGGCCAATCAGAAACCCAAGCGGACCAAGTGAAAGGGCATAATAAATCAGCGAGATAAAGCACACATCGCTGGTTGTGCGCAGCATCTTGCTCCAGCGCTCGTCTGTGAAGATATCGCGCAGGGTTTCACTTCCCACGACTCCGAGCAACAACAGCACCATCATGCCCAGGTTCACAACGGCGATCAGTACCGACGTTTTGGCGAATTTTGAAGAACGGTTGAGAGCAACAGCGGGAGCAGGTTGGGTTGGTATCATAACTCATTCCAGTTCATAGATTTTTGGTATTCTACTCACGGAAAACACAGAAAACACGGAAAAAATCAACCACAACCTCACCAGCTCAGTATCAAGCCACCGCACTCCACTTTTTCAACTTGTCAGAATTTCAGTTCATCCGTAAGATAGCTGGCCTACCCCAACCGCCCTCACCGGGCAAATGTATCAGTACCTCATTAAAATTCAATATATTCAGCTACTTATATAATTATTCACGAGTTGATTTCAGGAGATTTTTTCTATGTCTGATTCGATGTTTCCATTTCGCTTTACCGATATTCAGCTTTCGACCGGAGTCCGCCTGCACTATGCCGAACAGGGGAACCCAGCCAACCCGCCAGTGATTTTGCTCCATGGGTACTCAGATTCGTGGTTTTCATATAGCCGGGTGATTGATGGGCTGGCCCAAACTACCCACGTTTTTGCCCTCGACCAGCGCGGGCACGGAGATTCTGACCAGCCGGAAACGGGATACAGCGTCCCTGATTTCGCGGCTGACGTCGTGGCCTTTCTGGATGCGATGAACCTTCCATCAGCGACGGTGGTGGGGCATTCGATGGGCAGTCTGGTGGCGCAACACGTTGCCTTTTCCGCCCCGGATCGGGTGGCACGGCTGGTTTTGATTGGTTCAGCCACGAACCTCCGCTGTCCGGAAGTTGCGGATTTACACCAGGCAGTCATTGCGCTGGATGACCCGGTACCAGTTGAATTTATCCGTGAATTTCAGGTCAGCACCATCTATTTCCCGATTCCGGATGCGTTTCTGG
Organism: Acidobacteriota bacterium; assembly: GCA_016208495.1. Lineage (NCBI taxonomy): Bacteria > Pseudomonadati > Acidobacteriota > Acidobacteriota bacterium. Next base: position 10,112 of record JACQXX010000095.1, read on the forward strand.
AACGCGCCATCACCGAAAGCCAGAAACTGTCAGCCAACGTCTGGCACAAAGTCATCACCAGCCTGGTTGACTTTGATTCCACCACGGAATTGAGCCGGATTCAATCACCAACTCTGATTTTGCGAGGTGATCACGACACAATTTTTCCGGCATCGGCCCAGCAGGCACTCGAAACCGGAATCGCCAATTCAAAAGTGAAAATATATCCAGAGACGGGCCATGCGCTCCATTGGGAGCGACCAGAGCAGTGGCTTGCGGATGTTCAGGAGTTTCTGAGATAACAGGTTCCGGGTTCCGGGTTCCGGGTTCCGGGTTCCGGGTTCCGGGTTCCGGGTTCCGGGTTCCGGGTTCCGGGTTCCGGGTTCCGGGTTCCGGGTTCCGGGTTCCGGGTTTTCGAACCAGTCACCTTATGAGTTTAGTTGAAACGAACAAAACCATTATTCGGGCCTTTGTTGAGGCAATCAATCACCAAGAATGGAATCGGTTGGATGAGCTGGTTTCTGCCGATTTCATTCGGTATAGTGTTGCAGCGGGGTCACCTGGTGTTCGAAGCCGGAATGACCTTAAACACTTTCTGCAGCAGGAGTTTGTCACCTTTCCAGATGCGATTGAAACCATTGAAGATCTATTTGGTGAAGGCGACAAAATCGCCGTTCGGCATCACTTTCAGGGAACGCAGCACGGACCAATGGGAAATTTCCCGCCAACCGGGAAAAGGATGAAAGCTGATTACCTGGCGATTTACCGTCTTGAGAATGGCCTGATTGTTGAAGCCTGGGCCGAATGGGACAACCTGAGTGGCCTGACTCAACTTGGACATCTGTAAATGTGGAATGTAAAATTGAGGATGAAGAATTGATCTGTTCCTGGTGACTGGTGCTTGGAAGGTATTGATCCCTAAGCACTCACCACTCAAAGGTTTCTTCATTCTCAATTCTTCATTCTTCATTCTCAATTCTTCATTCACTACGGAGGATTCACGATGGGTAATCTTGATATATACAAAGACCTGTTGCGGCATATGGAATGGGCGGATGCAACCGTCTGGACAGCGGTCCAGGCCCTGCCTCAATCCGAACCAGATTCCAAATTGCTGGGCTACCTTTCACATTTGCACATTGTCCAACAGGCGTTTTTACTGATCTGGAAAGGTGCTGAAATCGGAAGCACACTTCCCACGTTTGAAACCAATCAGGTTCTCCTTGAATGGGTTCGCTCAAAATACCCTGACATTTTTGCTCATCTTGACACGGTAACGGAGGATGATCTGGGAACGCCAACCCAAATGCCCTGGGCTGCCATGATTGAAAAACAACTGGGGTACAAACCACAGGTACCCACGCTGGGTGAAACCATCCTGCAAGTCGCCTCACACAGCACCCATCACCGTGGACAGGTCAATACGCGATTGAGAGAACTAGGTGGCGAGCCGCCAAGGGTTGATTATATCGCCTGGATTTGGATGGGTCGGCCTGCCCCCAACTGGCCAGGGTAAGGTTCGCTGGAGGTGGTGCCGCTGGGCCATTCGGCTTGCTGAAAAAGTGATCCAGCGGCATACTCTGGCAATTCTTTGCACACCACACAGTATCCTCCCCCAAGTTGATACTGATTGTGCCGGTACCACACGCTCTGATTTTTGAAACCTCAAAAATACTTTTTTCTCAATCATTTACTCAGTACCTCCCCCCTGAAAAACCTGGACGTCAAGCATCACACTGCCCTGCTTTTCCAAAACCAATGAGTCAGTACCACCGGCGTCAGTGGGTGGGGCTGTTTGCTTTCAACCCCACCCGCTCACGCAGGTGGTACTGACAAGTCCTTTATTTTCAACACCAGCCTGGCCTAACACAAAATCCAGTAGAAGCGGCGATACTTGACTGGATTCCACATCACGTTGCCGTTGTTTCCAACCGATTTGATAAGGAGACTTACCATGAGCGAACGCAAAACCCTGACCGATGAATCAGGTGCGCCAGTCGTTGATAACCAGCATTCCCAGACTGCCGGTCCAAATGGTCCGGTGCTGTTGCAAGACCATCACCTGGTTGAAAAACTGGCCCGCTTTAATCGTGAAAAAATCCCTGAACGGATTGTCCATGCCCGTGGATCAGCCGCCTATGGCTACTTTGAAGTTACCCACGATGTCACCAAATGGACCAAAGCCAAGTTTTTTAGTGAGATTGGCAAACGCACGGAAGTCTTCCTGCGCTTTTCAACCGTGGCGCTCGAACGTGGATCCGCCGATACGGTGCGTGACCCGCGCGGGTTTGCCATCAAGTTTTATACTGAAGAAGGCAACTATGATCTGGTCGGCAATAACACGCCGATCTTTTTTATTCGAGATCCACAGAAATTCCCTGATTTCATTCACTCACAGAAACGCGACCCCTACACCCACGTGCAGGATCCAAACAACGCCTGGGACTTCTTTTCCCATTCACCGGAACTGACACATCAATTCACCTGGCTCCACGGAGATCGCGGCATCCCATACTCCTACCGCCACATGGACGGCTTTGGCTCGCATACCTATCAATGGATGAATGCCCAGGGCGAAGCCTTTTGGGTGAAATATCACTTCAAAACCGATCAAGGAATTAAATGCCTGCCAGCGGCTGAAGCGGCCCGGATTGCTGGTGAAAACCCGAATTTCCACCACCTGGATTTGCTCCACGCCATTGACCGGGGTGATTTTCCATCCTGGACGCTCAAAATGCAGATTATGCCGGTGGCCGATGCGGCCAACTATCGGTTTAACCCATTTGATTTGACCAAAGTCTGGCCGTATGCCGATTATCCGTTGATCGAAGTTGGAAAACTGGTGCTCAATCGCAATCCAGACAACTATTTCGCCGATGTTGAACAATCAGCGTTCAATCCGGCGAATTTTGTCCCCGGCATTGGCCCATCACCAGACAAGATGTTGCAGGGCCGACTGTTTGCCTATGGAGACGCCCACCGGTACCGGCTTGGCGTCAACCATACCCATCTTCCCGTCAATCGCCCACACGCCACTGAAGCGCACAACTATGGTCGCGATGGTGCGATGCGTTTTGACGGCAATGGCGGGCGGTCAAAGAATTACGAACCCAACAGCCACGGCGGGCCCGTCCAGTCAAACGAACTGCACTATGCCGGGATTCCGGTTCAGGGCGTGACAGGCTCACATGCCTGGGAACACCATGCCGAAGGTGATGACTTTGTCCAGGCCGGGAGTCTCTACCGGGTGATGAGCGAAGAGGAGAAAGAACGACTGATTGCCAATCTTGCCGGAAGTCTGGCTCAGGTAACCCGTGATGATGTGATCGAGCGCAGCATCGGCTCTTTCCGCAAGGCTGATGCCGACTATGGCGAACGACTCGCCCAGGCGGTGCAGGCATTGCGTTCCGCCTGAGATAAAGTTGAGTTCATCCAAAAATGGGCTGAAGCGATGTGCGCTCCAGCCCATTTTTTTGGAAGTTTTTTTCACCTTGAACCAAAAGTTGTGTCACCCACCAGAAACTACGGTTGATTCAAGGCTTTGCGTACTGGCTGAAATCGGTCGTTGACTGGATAACACCAGGTAGGCCAGCACATAGGCGACTACGCCAAAGAGCGCGGTATAAAAAAAACCAATCGTCATGGCAATCGCCAGGGAAAAAACACTGGCCAACACGCTGGCAATCCCGTTCATAGCCCAAAACCAGGGCATATTCTGGTTTGAGAACAAACCCATTCCAGTCGGGAAAGCAAACCCCATGACCAATCCAGCCGGAAAGAGCAACACCACGCTCACCAGTAAGCGCAGAAAGAAGGTCCACCCAAGCGTGGCTTCAAACACCGGCGTCAGAAGCAGATTCACTCCCAGCACCAGGAGCGGCAGCAACATCCCCCAGTTCTGAATCTTTAACACCGAAAGCCGCGAAGCTGTGAGCGACCCCAAACCAGCACTCAGCAGTAAGGTTGCCAGAACCACGGTCGTGGCATAGCTCGGATGACCAAGATAGAGTACAAACCGTTGCATCCAGGGAACTTCAACCAGCATAAAGGCCAGTCCAATGCACCAGAAATAGCTACTTCCACGCCAAAAATCAGAAGACCTTTCCCAATTCTGCCGGAACAAAAATGGAATCAGGAAAAGTCCAATGGTTAAACCACTAATGAGCCCAAGCAATGTTCTCAATAAAGCAACCGAATGCTCATTTTTTGAAAGTGAACTCAGGATTTGTTTATCAATTGATTTCCACAACGAAATGGTTTGGAAAAAAAATGGTTGATCATCGGTCGGAGGAGCTAAATTCAACCCAGCCGATGTGTATTTTTCGGTGCCTTGCTGAAAGACCTCGGCGATGGGTGAATCAGCCGGGGTTTCAGATGAGACTGGCCAATGACGGACAAACCCACGCTCAGTACAAATCTGATCAATTTTTGCAATTTGCGCTGGATCAAATGGAGTTCGCGAAAGAATCAGCGTACAGAGGGCTCCAGCCTGTAGGGCGCAGAGGTGCTGGCGAGGATCGGCAATTCCTTCTAATTTCAATGCCTGATTGGCCAGGACCATCAGCCGCAGGGTTTCGAGGCGATTTGGTCCGCCAAACCAGCGGCTGATGGAAATCATTCCAGTCGGAGAGGTTCGCTGCCAGTACAATCGAAACGCCTCCACGGTGTACAGATAGTTTTCCGATAAGGTAAAGGCTCCCGCCGCCGTGGCTGCCCAGCTATCAATCAGTGAAATTTGAATCATCCCGTAATTGCCAGCCGAATGCGTCAGGAAGCTGCGCCCCTCGCTTACATAGGGAGTCACCCCTGGTAAGTGATACACATCCCCGGAATATTCGCGAAACGGGCCAGATAAGGCCGCGACAATATGGGCATTGAGTTCAACGGCATCAACCTGCTTCACTCGAGCTTTCACGGCTGTCAAAATGTCACGCCCGCCCCCGCCGCCAATCACACAGGCTCGATTAATCGGGCGAAGTTGATAGCCTACGGTCGTGACGTCAAAATCAAGGAATTTGAGGTCTTGAGGGGTTCCTTTCAGTTGGGTGATTGGTGTGCCAGCCGAGCCGTCTTGTTGGAGCCAAAGCTGGTCAATCGGTTCCGGAACGTACTTCCTTCCGGCGCCCCACAGAAATGAATTGGTTAACTGGTTGCCGAAAAAGGTATTTGGAAAAATTGTAATCCGCGCCGTCGGCGTCCATTTTTCATATAAGGTGGCGGTGCCCTCAACATTAAATTTTGAGTATCGAAGCTGAACGGGTTCTCCCCAGAAAAAAATTCCAATCAGGAAAACCATCATCAGACCTGGTCCCATCGAGATCTTTTTCTTCAATACACAGGCCGCAATCAATGGAAGAAACCCGGCTCCGGCACAAATAACCGGCGTTGGAATCGTGTTCATCAATGGGACAAGGGCCAGGGCGCCACATGTCGCGCCCAGTAAGTCAGCCGCATACATCCGGCCAATATCGGCCCCTCTGGCCTGCATCAACAGGAGGCACACCGCCCCGCCCAAAAACAAGAGCGGCAAAAAGACACAGGCCACCATCAAATAGGTCTCATAATCCAGAAAAATCTGCTGGTCCGGCAACAGATTGGTCCGCGGCGTAATCATTTTCCCCTTCAACAAAACAATGATTGAAAGCGGCACCACCACCCCTGAAACCAGTAACAGTCGCTCTAACCAGGATTCGCCTGGTTTCTTTAATGAAAACCAAACCCCAGGAACGCCAAGGCCAAGCATTGCCAGTGAAACTGCCAGAAAGGCAAAGTGATACCAGGAGACGACACTTAAAATTCGGGTAATGGCGATTTCAAATAACAAAACTGCGCACGAAACAAGGGCAATGGCAATATAAGACCTTACCAGAGAAGGGGTTGACGAAGGATAGGACATAACAAGCAGGTGTTTCCTTAAAGACTGGGGGACACAAAGGCAGGAGGCAGTCTGATGGTTAAAAAGCCCGGTGATTATAGGTGGTTTCAGAATTCAGACAAGCCTCGCGTTTCAGAAAAAAACCAGCGCCTTGTCAGTCAGAGCTATCCGCAGGCACAATTCGGCTCCAGTTGTGAAGAAGTACTATTTTCGGGCCTGGGAAGTATGGCTTTTAAAAAGTAAGGGACTTCCTGACAATTCCAATTCATTTCTAACCACGAAATACACGAAATACACAAAAAATCAACCACTTCCAAAATCTAACCACCTGGTTCACTTATGACAAAGAACCGAATCCCAAAATAAGACGAGTGAATTGTTTATGCAGGAGTTGAATGCCCCAAAGTTGGTTTCCATTCGCAGAGTTGATCACACTCAAACGATCTTTATTGATGGACTTGCGGAACTGCTGATTGATTCAGTCTCCAATGGTGCGTCGGTGGGATTTCTCAACCCGGTCACTTCCAGCACCGCGAAAGCATACTGGCATCATGTGTTTTCAACGCCGGAGGACGAGCTGGTGTTATGGGTCGCAACGTGTGAGGAAACGATTGTTGGTTCGGTGCAACTGGCGCTCTGCCCGAAGGAAAATGGCCGCCATCGAGCTGAAGTCCAGAAACTGATGGTGCATTCAACCGCACGTGGACACCGGATTGCCTCGCGATTGATGCAAACCCTCGAAACATATGCCCTCCAAAACGGTCGGTTTTTGCTGGTCCTTGACACCGAAGCCGGCTCACCCGCCGAAAGCGTTTACCAGCATTTGAACTGGCAGAAAGCGGGTGAAATTCCAGATTATGCCCGGAATGCGGCGGGGCAGTTGCACGCAACAGCCTATTATTTCAAATTGCTGCGATGAAATCGTTTCCAGGTGTTTTCACCTTTATTTTGGTCAGGTTTATTTTCACTGGTCGCTTTAGACGGAAGATGTGATAGGATGGTGCGCCATCTGGATTGGGATCGCTTGAGGTAGGTCAGGTTTTTGCCGCTGCCTCTATCACCGCCAGGTGAAACCGATTTTATAAATTAGAATAAAATTCGGAACTATCCAGGTCTTTCCATTCAGCAGTCAGTTGCCACCCAGTGAACTTTAAGGGAATTGGTACTTGAATCAAAAAGTCTGATCAACAAAGGAGTATGGACGATGCCGATTTCTGTTACCTGTCAATGCGGGAAGTTTTATAGCTTAAAAGATGAATTTGCCGGCCAACTGGTCACCTGCCCAGGCTGTGGGGTCAATTTTCAAGTTGGCAATCCCCAACCATATTCACAACCACCTGTCGTTCCAGGATATGGGTTGCCTGGGGCGCCACCACGCTACCAGCAACCAGCCCAACAATTTACCGGAGATCCGGCCTTTAACCGTAACAAGTTCTTGTTAAATCAAAAGATGCTGACCATCAATGAAAAATACGTGGTGTGCGATGAGAATGGGAATCCCATCCTCTACATTGAGCGACCAGCCCATCTGCTGCGCAATCTTGGGGCGGTTTTAGCTGGAATCGTTGGAGGCGCTCTCGTGGCGGCGTTTTTTATTTTGCTGGCCTCCGTGCTCCCCGAGTCAATCCGATTCATTCCAGGTGTGTTAGCGCCAGTGGGCTTTATTACTGTCCTGCTTGTGCTCATCATTCTGCTCCAGCAAAAACGCCATGTGACAGTCTATCGGGACGAAAGCAAACAATCGCCGCTCCTCACTATTTTTCAGGACAAGAAATTCGAACTGATTGCCGCCACCTTTACAATCAGAGATGCCCAGGGTGTCGAACTGGCCCGGTTTCGAAAAAATTACCTGTACAACCTTTTTCGCAAACAGTGGGAATGTTATACCCCTGACGGCAGAGTCATCTGTAAAGCCAAAGAAGATTCAATTATTTTGTCGCTGTTACGGCGGCTGATTGGCCCACTTTTTGGGATACTGCGAACCAATTTTATTTTCCTCCAGGGCGAGACAGAAAACGTGATTGGTGAATTCAATCGGAAATTCACAATTCAGGATTGTTATGTACTGGATATGAGTGCTGATTATCAGCAAACGCTTGATCGAAGGCTTGCGGTCGCCATGGGCGTCATGCTCGACACGGGTGAGCGCCGTTAAACATAGGTTGTAGAATAATTTATACCATTTTGGAATGAAGTCCCCTTATTACGGCGAGGCTCAACTATTGAAAAAATTGTATTCCCCTTAGCCCTTAGCCCGATACCCTCAGCCCAAAATGGTAGTACCGTCTCTTCCAGACAGACCTCAGGTAAAGCCAATCACCTGTAAACCAAAACAGTGGAGGTGGTCACCGATGATGGATCACAATGATTCCTTCGCTAAACCTCAACCGAACCCGGTCCCTGGTTTCAATCAGACCCCGTTGAAGATCACCGAAGATATGTTGGACGGGCCAGCCCCTGAGACCAGAATTGATTTTGAGCGAGGCATGTCGTATTTCCCACGACTGACGATCCTGCTCATTATAACCAACGTTGTTATCTTTATATGGCAACTGGTATCGGGAGCACTCAATAGCAAAGAAGCCATCATTGCCGGCGGAGCACTGGAACGCGAACGGCTTCTCAGTGGGGAAATATGGCGACTGGTCACCCCGATGGTGCTGCATGGAAGCATTGATCACCTGATTGGTAATTGCCTGGCGCTCTACGTTCTTGGCATGGCCTGTGAACATGTCTTGAGTCTCCCGCAAGTTGGGGTCATTTATCTGGTTAGCGGAATCTGTGGTTCGCTCCTGAGCGTCCTGGCCCAGCCGGGCCCGTCAGTTGGGGCCTCGGGAGCGATTTTTGGACTGATGGCGGCGACCGTCGTGTTTTTGTACCGATACCAGAAAGCATTTTATGTCCGTGACCACCGGATTGGCTTTGTCATTGCTGCCTGGGGACTCTATACCATTGCAACCGGGTTTCTCACGCCCTATGTTGATAATTTTGCCCACATTGGCGGAGCAATTGGCGGGGCAGTGGCGATGTGGGTTCAAACCCCAGCACGATTGATCACCCTTCAGGCAATTGCCAATCCACCACAAACATGATTGAAACCCAATCATCATCAGCAATGCTCAATGAACTCCCGTCCCATTTGAAAATTTCTATCCAACAACTCGCCTATGACGCGAACGCCCGGTGTCAGTATGAATTACTGTCTGGCGGACTTGTCTGGTCAGACGAATTCACCCTGACACTCTTGAACGAACTCTCTCGCCTGGGTGAAGGTCCGATTGCTTCTTTGTTCAGATATCTTTGGGCCTATCGCACATCGTTGATCGAAGGGCAAGAACGCCAGGAATTTCGGCACATCTGGACTGAAATGCAGGCTATATTTCCTGACTGGCCAGGATTTCGACCTGAACGTTCATCCCCTGACTTGAAAGAACGACTCATCAAAGAACAAAAGCAAATGGAAAAACGAATTCGGCGGATAGAGCGACGGTGTTGGGGTGAACAGAGGTAAACTTCTCATCCTCTTCCATGTCTTCATCTTTTTTCAGCAAGGGTGTTTTGGATGTCCTACGATATTGAATTTTTCCGCTTTGACCCTGATAAAGAAACCATCCAAGATGTTATAGAGCGACGCAACGAGGCCATCTTACAGTTACGAGACATTGACTCATTGCCCCGCCCCAGTGCGAAAGAAGACAAGCTCCGCCAGGCCCTGGTACAGGATTTGTTACAGCTTCACCCCTCTTTGCAAATGGAGCCAAATCCGAGAGGGTTCAGGTACGGGTGTGTGATAGAAAGCACTGATTTCGACTCCTCAATTCCTGACATTGAAATTGGGGTGGGGCAAGGTCTTTTGACTTTTTCCTACTCGGCGCCAGCCTCGATCTTTCAGACGGTGTCTCAGATCATTGCTGTTTTTGAAAAGCACCGTTATTTTGCCTGGGATCCGCAAACTGATTCACGGGTCTTACCAGATGGAGTTTTAGCCCAGAGTCGGGACATGTTTGAACAAACGCGTGGCCGGGTAATTGACTTCCTTCACGACCTGGAGGAAGAAATCTTGACCATGCCGTCAGAAAGTGAAGAATTCCCCAAAGAAAAAAAGAAAGACCAGACTAAATCCAAGAAAAAGAAGCACAAATCGAAAAAGAAGTAACCGTTCTCTCAAGTATTTGCTCACATCGGTCAAAAACGAAATCAGGGGAAAAGATGAACTTCCAGATCCATTGAACCCTGAACCCTGAACCCTGAACCCTGAACCCAAGAGGTTTTATGCACTTTCTTCTCTTCTATGATACGGCCCCTGACTACCTGGAACGGAGAGCCGCATTCCGTTCCGAACATCTGGCCCTTGCCTGGGCTGCCCACGAACGTGGCGAATTGATCCTTGGTGGTGCCCTGAATGATCCAGTTGATGGCGCGGTTCTGCTGTTTCAAGGAGATTCGCCCGAGGTCGCGGCTCACTTTGCCGAAGCTGATCCCTATGTGATCAACGGACTCATTGCAAGCTGGCGGGTTCGCCCATGGACTACCGTGGTTGGCGACATGGCTGCCACACCAGTACATCCAGACTGAAAAATCCTCGGGCTGAGGATTTTCAGCCCGACTTCTTCAGCCCTGAGCCCGAGGATTTTTCAGCCCGATGCTTTATGAATCCAAACACCTCACGCGAACACATCACGGTCTGGCACCCAAGCGACCTTCCACAGGTTGAAGTTCGGCGGGGGTTTTCGGTTGCGCGTACAATCCCCCGTCACTGGCACGAGGAGTATCAGTTGTGTTTGATCCAGTCAGGCACCGGGGAACTTCATTATCGAGGAGCGACACTTCTGACGCCTCCAGCCAGTTTATTCATCGTTCACCCCGGCGAAGTCCACGCCAATCGGGCACTTGCGACAATGGGGTGCAGCTACCGGACGCTGTTTCTGACCGCTGACCAGATGCATCAGATAGCGCAAGAGATTCAAGGAGCCGCCGCGTCACTTCCCTTTTTTCCTTCCTCGGTTGTGTTTGACGCTGAACTATTGAAGCGCTTTGAACACCTGCACCAGGCGTTAGAACAATCAACCTCCAGCCTGGAACGCCAGACCCGGTTACTCGATTTGCTCACTCGGCTCATCTCTCATTTTTCGGAAAATCGTTCGGAATTACATCCATCTGGATCAGAACGGAAAGTGTTGAAACAGGCGTGTGAGTACCTGATTGAACATTTTACAGAAAACGTTTCATTACAAACACTGGCCAGCATTGCCAATCTGAGTCCGTTCCATTTTCATCGCGTCTTTTCCGAGCACTTCGGAATGCCGCCGCATGGGTTTCAAACTCAGCTTCGGGTGATGCAGGCTCAGACCCTGTTGCGGCAAGGATGGCCAATCCCACAGGTTGCCAGCCAGATCGGGTTTGCCGACCAGAGCCATCTCAACCGCCATTTCAAACGAGTGACTGGCCTCACGCCAGGACAATACCGCCAAAACCGCAAGAACGTTCAAGACAGCCTCACGCATATCCTCTAAGTTTTGAATTCCAATTCAGCAATTTCAAACTCAAAAGGCCGGCAACCTGCTGTGAGAGGTGTCTTTATGATGCAACATACTCAAAAATTCCTGTTGATTGAACTTCTGCTGTGCCTGTTTGCCATTGGAAGCAGTGTCCTGGTGCTGTCGTTTCCAATTGCCAAACCTGGGCGAGATGTGGCGCCAAAACCTTCGACACCGGCTCAAATTGCTGTTGAGGTTGATTCGCCAAACTGGCAACTCACCGACCCCAAAGCACGTGTCGAAGAGCATCTTGGCCGTAAAAGCCTGTTTATCCAATCGGGGTTTGCTTTGTTAAAAGGCGTTGACTTTGAAAACGGCACACTTGAATTTGACTTCGCCGCGCCGAAAGTTCCGGCCTTTATCGGAGCGGCATTCCGGGCTGAAAATAAGGACGATCACGAAATCGTTTACTTTCGTCCGCATAAGAGCAAGCTGCCGGATGCCGTCCAGTATACGCCGTCATTCAATGGTGGCGCTCCGTGGCAAATCTATAGCGGCAAAGGCTTTACGAATGCAGTCGAAATCCCGAGGGGCGAATGGGTCCACGCCCGGATCGAGATTGCAGGACTCGGAGGCAACGTCTTTTTGAACAATTCCCCCGAGCCCATCCTGGTAATCGAAGACCTGAAACGTGGCTACAGCCACGGCACGATTGGTCTGTGGGCGATTGCCGGCGGTGGGCATTTCTCAAATTTTTCATATCGGGTTGACCCGGTCACCGACCGCCTGGAGAAAAAACCACCGATGTATGATGCTGGGATCCTGACCGAATGGGAACTCTCTGAAGCCCTTGAAGCCAGTGCCAAAAACCCGGAACAACTTTTATCTCCAGCCGAAATGAAGGCCCTGAAATGGCAGGCAGTCGGCGTTGAAATCCCTGGCATGGTTGTCATTGACCGCTATCGCCGCAGTCCAGGTATTGTGCCGTCGTTTGGGACAGTCGCCGAACGCACCGGAAAGCGTGAAACCCGCCGGTTTGTTTTTGCCCGAACCACGATATATTCCGACCGCGACCAGGTGAAGCGCCTGTCCGTTGGCTACACCGACGAAGCAACGGTCTTTCTCAATGGTTCGCCAGTCTTTACTGGTCGGAGCGCCTATCGCTATCGGGATCCAGGTTTTTTGGGAATTATGGATGTCGAAGACGACACACTGTATCTCAATCTGAAAAAAGGCCGCAACGAACTGGTCCTGACTGTGGCGGAGTACTTCGGCGGCTGGGGTTTTATTTGCCGGTTGGATGATATGCAGGGCGTCAGGTTGGGGAATTAAAACGGGGTCAGGGGTCAGGGTTTTCGAAAAGGGCACGGCTTAAAGCGGCTGCACCCTTACCTGCTTTTCGTCTTTTGTGTCTCTTTGTTTTTCAATGTCCCCCCTGATTCTTAGGAATGCTTTGCCGCAGGGTTTCGAGTTCTTTGCGAAAAGCCGTTGGTTTATCCCCCGGAATCAGGCGTAATGCTTCCTCAATCGTAGATAAGGCGGCTTTGTGATTCCCTGACAGCACATAGGCGCGGGCTAAAAGCGTGAGACAGTCAACGGCTTTCCGATTGGTCTTCTCAAACGCCCGCAGAGCAAATTCCAATCCACGAACTGGATCGCGTAGCGACTCCGGCTCACCCGTCACCAGCGTGACGGCATATTCATAAATTTCGTTGATCAGAGCATCTGGGCGGTCTGCAAGGGTGACCTGCATTTCCAGAGCGCGTTGAGTTAACACCCTGGCTTCTTCTGATTGCCCCTGGCGACTGAGTGTACTTGCGAGGGTTCGAAACACAACCGGTAACTCAGCCCTGAACTGTGAATGATTCGGATCCTGTTGAGACAACCGCTCATATACATCTTTTGCCCGACGCAGTATTTTTGTAGCTTTTTCCAGATTGTTTTGTTTGATTTCCAATGTTCCTAGAATAAGCAGTAACTCACTTATGGTACGTTGATGGAGCACATAACCAGGATTGTTTTGGGCAAGGGATTCAGCTATTTGCAAAATCTGCGTATACTCGGTGATGGCTCGTTGAGTATCACCAATCAGCACAAAGGTTCTGGCAAATCCAAAGAGGGTTGTTATTCTCGCGGCCTGGGCTCTCATATTTGTGGGATCTTTCGCAGCCAGAGTGGTTCTGATTTCTTTTGCGTGCTGGTGATATGGAATGGATTGATACGGATCACCAGTGTTCATTAAGAGATTCCCAATCCGAACGTTGGCCAGAGCCAACCCGTTGAGCCAGCTTGTGTTATTTGGATTAAGCTTCGTCACGCGCTCAAGGTGGCGTTTGGATTCTTTGAGTACGTCCAATCCTTGAGGTGCATTTCCAAGTGCATAGATTTGATCGCCGTAGCTACCAAGGCTTTGTGCCAGATCGAATTCAATGTTTGGATTATTTGGGTCTTCCCGATGTAGCGCATGGGCCAGTTCGACACTTTTTCCATAGGCTTCCAGGGCTGCGTCTTGTTTGCCATTATAAACAAGAGTAAACCCATACTGACAATACAAATATGGCAACTTGAGCCGGGCTCGCAGCGAAGTCCGGCCTGCGACCAATAATTCACACAGACCAATTGCCCTTCGATAATACTCAAGTCCATTGGCTGCCTGCCCGGTATACACCATCATGTCCCCGATGCGAGCCAGGTTCTCAGCCAAATCAGATTGAAATTGAGGAGTCTGACTTTGAGGCTGGGTGCCAAGGGCTTCACGAATGACCAGAGCCTGTTGATAACGGATCAACGCTTCAGCAGGGCGACCAAGGTTATTGGTAATTGGATGCCCCTGAATATCCCCAATGCGTTGATAGGCAGTGGCCAGTTCGAGTTGTAATTCAGGATCTGACCCGGCTTCGGTTTGGAGGCGATCCAGGTAGATAAGTGCTTTTTTTACAATCTGTTCACGGGCCGGAGTCGAGCCCGGTAAATCTCGGATTGAGTCGTGGAATTCAAACAAAAATGAGCTGGCCAGTTCGCGCACTTCCTGAAAGCGACGGACTGCCCGCTCTTTTTCAAGTTTTGCCACATATGCCTGATAGAGCGTGGCGCTGATGCCTCCGGTGAGCGTAAGGACAATCAACCCGGCTGCAACGACAAGACCCCGTTGACGTTTGATGAATTTCCGGGTGCGATACCAGGTTGAATCAGGTTGAGCCAGGACAGGCAATCCATCCAGATGTCGGCGAATGTCAGCGGCAAACTGTTCAACCGACGAATACCGTTGGGCGGGATTTTTTTGTAAAGCTTTCAGCAAAATTGTGTCCAGATCGCCTTCCAGTCGCTGTCGCAGGCGTTTTGGACTTGATTCGCTTCGCTGAGAAACGATTTCCTGCGCATTCATCGAACCGGTGGTCGAATCCTGGCGCTCGTGGGTGTTCAACCGATTGATCACCGTGCTTGGTCGGTGCGGGTCAGTGTCACAAATTGCCTGCTCAATCTCGATTCGGTTTGACTGGATGTGCAGGTAGGGGTGAATCCCGGTCAATAACTCAAACAATACAATTCCGAGCGAATACACATCCGTCGCCGTAGTGACCGATTCCCCTCGGATTTGCTCCGGGCTGGCATAGCGCGGGGTCATCATCCGCAACCCGGTTTGGGTGTGTTCCAGCGAGACATCCCAGGCATTTGGATCAAGCAATTTCGCAATGCCAAAATCCAGGAGTTTTGGCTCACCTTCAGCCGTCACCAGAATATTGGCGGGTTTCAAGTCTCGGTGAACAATGAGTTTCTGATGGGCAGATTGAACGGCGGCACAGACTTTGAGAAATACCTGCAACCGTTCAGAAATACTCAACTTATGGTGGTTACAAAAGGTATCAATCGAGGTACCTTCAATATACTCCATTACAAGAAACGGCAATCCAGCGCTCGTTGTCCCGCCATCGAGGACACGGGCAATGTTTGGGTGTTCGAGACCAGCCAGGATATGGCGTTCCTTGCGAAATTGTTGGAAGACAATCGTGTTCCAGTACGTGGGCTTGACGATTTTAATGGCGACCAGCTTGTGGAATTGTTCATCAACCCGTTTCGCCAGATAAACCGCCCCCATTCCACCGCTCCCCAGTTCCCGAGCAATCTGGTATGGCCCAATTCGTTGTTCTGGAGTAAGAATTTCTTCATTTTTCATCAAACCAGAAAAAGCATTCACTCCAGGAGGGGTATCAATAAAGCTCCCCGCTTTCTCAAACGATTCGATCAGTGACTGAACTGCCTGACGCAACAACTGATTTTCCCCACACCGGGCGTTGAGCAGGGCTTCTCTGGTTGATGGAGGGCAATCCACCACCTCATTGAACAGCTCTTTCATTTGTTCCCACTGGGTTGCGGAGTAATTGCTGGACATAAACCTTTCGGGTTCAGGGTTCAGGGTTCAGAGGTTTAAAGGATATAAAGGACATAAATTCGAAAACCCGGAACCTGGAACCCGGGTTATGGTTCAGATTTTGTCAGTTCACGAAACAGCCAGGCTCTGGCAAATTGCAGTTCACGTTTGACGGTGCTCAACGAAATGTTCAAGGTTTGGACAATCTCGTCGAGGCTCAAGCCAACAAAGTAAAAGAGTTCAACCACTTTTGCCTGACGTTCGTCAATAACAGCCAGCCGGGTTAAAGCTTCGTCAAGTAATAAGATTTCTTCCAGATTCTCATCAGAGACGACCAATCGTTCAGCGTCAGCCAGCGTGATTCGCCCGTGTCTGGGAAAGCGTTTCTCCGCGCATTTTCGCCGGGCATAATCCACCAGAACCTGACGCATCACTCTGGCCATAGTCCCCATAAAATGGGCACGATTGTGCCATTCCAGTTTGTGCTGATTGAGAAGCTTGATCAATACCTCATTGACCAATGCCGTTGGTTGCAAAGTATGACCTGCTCGTTCCTGAGAAAGCTGGTATTGGGCTATTCCCTTCAATTGTTCATAAACCAGCGGAAGCAACTGTTCAAGCGCTTCCGGGTTTCCCTGTTCCCACTCTTTGAGTAAGTGAGTAATGGTGTGGGTGTCATCAGTCATAAATCGAAAAGTGATTGACCTGAAAAGATTTGGAAGCCGGAACTTTGATTTTCTCCAAAGCTCAGGGGAAGTCAATTTAATACGTGCGAAACCCCAACAAAAATGGCATTAGGTTGAACCAGCCGCTGAATCACTAAATCCTTGAACGACGCAAATGAAAAATATCGAAAAACACACTTTAGTGTGAGCTGTTTTTTCCTGAATTACGCCATTTCAGTTAGAGAGCAAAAAAATCTGTCACCAACATCTCTCTGGAGAAGCAAGCTCTCATCTAAATACCGCCTCTCCATTTGAGAAATTGTCAAACACGTTGGTGAAATCCCAACAACCTGCTCAATTCAAAGTTTTGTCGAGTTCTCAAGGAGTGTGATTATGATGAACCTGTTCAATCCGCCAACCCTGATTTCAAAAGGAGTCTGGCTTGCCTGTGCACTGGGTTTTATTTTTTTGTTAAAACCTGAAATGCTACGACAACCAACCTTGCCTCCAATCCACCAAACAAGTTCCAAGTCTCATAAACCACAGCCAAAGCCAGCTCCTACTTTCAATCAACTCACTTCACTCCCACTTACATTTGAGAAAAATATGGGGCAGGCAGATTCCAGAGCCAAATTTCTGACTCGGAGCGCCAGCGGGACTGTTTTTTTTACACCTAAAGAAGCAACGGTACTGGTACGCCCAACAGACCACCTGGCTTCACAAGCCAACACACCGGCGAGCGTTACTCAAAAACAACCAGCACACATTGTCCAGATACAGTTCAAAAATGCTCAGTCATCTACAAGATTGTTTGGCATCAATCAATTATCAGCCCGAAGTAACTATTTTATTGGAAATAATCGGGCTCAATGGAAACCAGATGTACCTCATTTTGAAAGTATTTGTTACCAGGAAATTTACCCTGGAATTGATCTGGTTTTTTATGGGAATCAACGTCATCTGGAGTTTGACTTCCAACTCTCGCCTGGGAGCAATCCTCAGAACATCAAACTGATGTTCAATGGGGCTCAGAATCTCGCACTCAATTCAAATGGAGATTTGGTCATTACGACTCAGTCTGGCCAACTCCTCCAACAGAAACCTATCGTCTATCAAGCCATCAACTCGCAAAGAACGGTTGTGGATGGGAACTATATCATTCTTCCCTCAGGGGAAGTTGGGTTTCAACTTGGCAATTATGCGCCTGAATACCCGCTTATCATTGATCCGATTTTATCCTACGCAACTTATTTGGGTGGCACAGGATATGACCAGTGCAATGATATAGCGGTTGATTCCAGCGGCAATATTGTCCTTACTGGATATACCACATCACTTCAATTTCCATTTGGAAACCCAACTCAATCCACTCATTTTCCAACTGATGAAGTTTTTGTAACAAAACTGAACCCAACGGGAACAACGCTCATCTATTCAGTTTATTTGGGAGGAACAAACACCAACAGTTCGGTTACCGTAGACCAGGGTGAAGCAGTTGCAATTGACTCAACTGGAAATATTTACCTCACTGGAGAGACAAACTCGACGGACTTTCCAGTCACGCCTGGGGCGATCCAACCCAACTTAAACGGGTGCTGTAATTCAGATATTTTCATTACTAAGCTCAATGCCGCCGGGAATCAGCTTCTGTATTCAACGTATCTGGGCGGGGATTTTGGAAATGAACAAGGGACAGATATTGCGGTTGATTCAGCCGGAGCGATCTATACAGTAGGGTTTACCAATTCACTCAACTTCCCGATAACACCTGGAGCGTTCCAGACAACGGGTGGAGTTGCTCAGAATGGCGGCATCATTGACGGATTCGCTGTCAAGCTCAACCCAACCACGTCCTCCCTGATTTATGGAACTTATCTTGGTGGTGCCAACGCTGACAAAATCGAAAAAATGGTTTTAACCTCAACGGGTGAAATTCTCCTGGTCGGAGATACCAACTCACCCAATTTCCCAACCAAACCGGGCGCCTACCAGCCAATCCCAAATGGTAGTTGCTGTAATTACGATGCTTTTGTAGCCAAACTCAACTCGAATGGAACGGATCTGGTCTTTTCCACTTACCTCGGCGGAGCAACCGGAAACGATTTTGGAACGGGGATTGGAGTTGACCCTACCGGGAACATTTTGGTTGGCGGGTATACTGGATCAACGGATTTTCCAGTCACAAGCGGAGTGATCCAGCCAACTGGTGGGGTGAATCCAATCTCAGGAATTTATGATGGTTTTGTCACCAGGTTAAACAGTTCCGGGTCAGCACTTGCTTTCTCAACTTATCTCGGAGGAAATGGCACTGACCAGATTTTAGATCTGACGGTTGACTCAATTGGAAATGCGCATATGGCTGGATTAACAGCCTCATCAAACTTTCCGCTGGTTGATCCACTCCAACCAGAATTTGGCGGAGGTGCTTATGATGGATTTGTAGCTGAAATCGGATCAACCGGCACAACACTGGTCCATTCAACCTATCTGGGTGGCTCTGGAAACGAAATCCCCTGGAGCGTGTGTGTAGATACATCACAAACTACCCTTGTTGGAGGAACAACGACTTCGGTCAATTTCCCGACTCACACTCCTTATCAGGCATCGAATCAAGGTGGCAATGATGCATTTCTGGTCAAAATTTCCCCTTGCCCAACATTGGACTTTCAACCATCTATTCTCCCAACGGGCATCATTGGCCTGGGATACAACCAGAGTCTGTCAGTGACAGGTGGCCAATCGCCTTATACCTTTACTGTTTTGAACGGCACGCTTCCAGCAGGACTGGCATTGAGTACGATTGGGGTTATTTCTGGAACTCCCTCAGCTATCGGCACTTCACAATTTACCGTGCAAGTCCAGGAGGGGAATCAATGCCGGGGAAGTCAGACCTACACATTGACAATTTCCTGTCCATCAATTTCATTGAGTCCAACCACACTTCCCGGAGGAGCAAGTGGATCAACCTATAACCAGAGTCTAAGCGCTTCTGGAGGGCAACAACCCTATACTTTTACCATTTCAGCCGGATCGCTTCCGGCTGGGTTGACCTTAAACCCAACCGGACTGATTTCAGGTATTCCGCTGGTTGCAGGAACTGCCCAGGTTTCTATTCAAGTTCAAGACGCAATGGGGTGCGTCGGAAGCCAAACCTATCCCATGGCAGTTACCTGCCCAGCAGCGACGATTCTCCCAGCAACATTACCAACTGGAACAGTTGGAACGACTTATACCGAAACGTTGACGGTGAGCGGCGCACAACTTCCCTTTACCTTTGACTTAGTCAATGGAGTTCTCCCAACAGGTGTAACACTTTCTCCAACTGGCCAGATCAGCGGGCTCCCAACCCAGGGAGGGAATTTTAGCTTCACGGTTCGGGCAACCTCCGAAAGCTGTTGTACCTATCTCCAACCCTTTACCCTGGAGGTCGAGGTTGTTCCAACCATTGATCCAACACCAGACATTGGATTTAACCCTGGTCTCAATGGAGAAGTGGTGGCTTTAGGCATCCAACCTGATGGGAAATGGGTGATCGGCGGATCCTTTACCCAGGTAAATGGGCAGCCCCGAGCCCATATTGTCCGGCTCAATCCAGATGGTTCAGTTGATACTTCCTTTGCTGACCCCGGCTTAAACGGTACGGTTCGCAAACTCATTCTTCTTCCAGATGGAAAAATTCTGATTGGAGGGGATTTCAACCAGGCAGGTGGATTTACCAGAGTGCAGCTTGCTCGACTCAATGCCAATGGCACGGCTGACCCAACATTTCAAGCACCAGTGCTGGCCAATGGAAACGGCGGATTTATCACATTTGCCCGTCAAGTTGATGGCAAAATCGTGGTTGGCGGCGGCTTTTCCCAGGCTGAAGGTCAACCTCACGCCGGTTTAGTTCGATTAACGAGCAATGGCGGGGTTGATACAACGTTTAACCCGCAAGTTTTAAGCCCAGGGTTTATTCCTCTGGTATGGACTATTGCGCTCCAATCAGATGGAAAAATTGTGATTGGCGGAGATTTCTCGCTGGTCAATTATGAGGGCCGTCAAAATATTGCCCGGTTGAACTCTAATGGAACTCTGGACACGACTTTTACCGCTTATTCAACCGCCAGGGTATATGTCATTGCCATTCAACCTGATAAGAAAATTCTTGTTGGTGGTGTGATGGCTGTTCTGAGTGGACACCCAGTCATCAATTTGGGCCGGGTTCACCTAAATGGTTCGCCTGATACTGGATTCCAACCTGCCGCCAATGCCAGTGTTCATACCATGGTGGTTCAGACGGACGGAAAGATCCTGGTTGGCGGATTCTTTAACATCGCAAACGGCGATTACCGCAATTACATCATGCGGCTCAACAGCGATGGAGCGGCAGACAATACTTTTATTGATCCGGGACTGCGCGGACATGTGTGGGGACTTGGACTTGAGCCAAACGGTAGAATTGTTGCCGGCGGAGGCTTTACTCAGGTTGGCTCTTTCAACCAGAAATATCTTGTTCGGTTTGCAAGCCCTTCAACTCCAGCCCAAGAACTCCTCATCGCCCCCAATGGCACTTCAGTTACCTGGAACCGAAGTGGAAATGGCCCTGATGTTTGGCGGACATACTTTGAAGTATCAACCAATGGCGGAACAACCTATTCACTCCTTGGATCAGGCACTCGGATTGGGACTTCAACCAACTGGCAAATAACCGGGTTAAATTTACCGATTGGAACATCTTTTCTGATTCGGGCCCGAGGCTTCACGATTAGCGGTGAAACCAATGGATCAAGTGGATTGATTCAACAAATTCAGGAATCTACTTTTGGAAGGACTGATTTGCCCAGAAGGGAAAATAGATCTGACGCCTGGTGATACCATTCAGGGTTCAGGGTTTTCAGAACAGGGTGCGGTTGCGGTGAACCGCGCCCTGACATTCCTTAGTCCTTCGTATCCCATTTGTCCTTTTTGTCTTTTTCACGCCCTGAGCCGGACACCGCAATACCGGCAATAGACGCCTTCCCGGTCAGTATCCCCAATTGGAAAAACACCATCACATTCAGGGCATCGGTCAATTTTTTCTTTTTTCTTTTGCTGAAAATGGCTTATTGCTCCAAACAGGACCATTATTCCAACAATGGGGATCCACTGACTCTGCCAGTACGCTCCTACCACGAATGCCGCACAAGAGATTATCCCACCGAGGATATAAAGTTGAGGCTTCATCAGCTCAAGCTCTACACCTGTGTTTCTATATTGTGTGATGGTTTGGCTTGTACGCTTCTCCCCGGTCAAGGAGCCACATCGACGACAGTACCCGGATTCAGGATCGAACTGATCTCCTTGATGGCAAACTTCGCACCGGGCAGCCAGTCCTTCATTTTTGATTTGAAATTGAGGTGGAGTTGAGTGAGACATGGGAACCATATGGTCATTTTCGTTCAGTCATTTCTGAGCTGAGTACCACAAAACCGGCAAAATTTTCCTTTTCGACTGCTGCCCAACGGAAACTTTCGACGGCACTGCGGACAAGAATCCGGGTTTAACCCCTGTATCCCAAATATCAAAAGCAACACCAAAGCCAGCCAGCCGGTAGCAAACAACACAAAGCCAAAATAAAAAAAGAACACAAAATACAGAGTCAGTCCGGATAAGATTATGATTTGATTGATTTTTCCGTGTGATACTATTCGCCGGTCAATCTTTGCAAACTGCTGCAGAATTTCTGGCGTGGTTCGCTTCCCTTTTACCGGACCACACGTGCGGCAAACTCCTGTTTGTGAATCACAGGTATCTGGCTGATGGCAAACTGGACATAAAACGGTTGGCGGAACAAGGGTCATGTGGGAAAGTCCCTCAAAGAAAACAACTGGAGGAGCAATGAATTTTTCAGACTACACCGAAGATCGAATATGCCAGGAGTTTGGATTTCCCAGTTTTGCCTCAGACCCTTTTCTCGTTAATAGTTTGCTTTCACTGAGACTCCTGCTTCAACCCTCTTTTGATTCTGAAGTCTGCATTTCACTGGTGATTTGCGGACCGACCGCGACACTTCAAATCGCAGCGTTTGCGGAACCCTACCAGTATCAGCCGTCTCCAGCCTGGCATCCGGCCTTTGACCTCGAATCGTGTGAAATCTCGCTCGAATCAACCCAAACCCTGATCGTCTCGACTGAAGAAGCCCTGCGCAACCTTCCTAAACGTGGGCTTGACGTGTGTGATGGGATGGGCTTTTCCCTGGTGATTCTCAAAAAAGGCTGGCCCTCATTTTTTAAAGGAAATGCTGGTGCAACTCACCTGCAACCGATTATTGCCCCCTTGATTTTGCTGGCACAAAACCACGTTCAAAAACCGCTTTGCACACATGCTGTTCGTCAAGCTGGTTGTTACGTTGGATTCAATGTTGAATCCAGACGCACTTACGAGCCTTTCCCTTCCAATAAGCTGCTCCTTCTGGGTTCTCCAGCAGAAAGCGAAGAGGTCATCCAGGCGCTGCGAAAAGTTCCTCACCACATTGAGGATTGAATCAGACTCGTTTTGTTATTGCATTCTGAAAGTGCATTTTCAATTTATAAGAAGGCTAAATGACTGAAACAATTGTTTTTCCCTGAACCCTGAACCCTGAACCCTGAACCCTAAAGAGTATTATTCCTCGTCTGGGTCAATCCCCAGAGCCTTGAGCCGGGCAGCCAATCGAGCAGCCTTTTCAAGTGCTTTTTCTTTTTCCAGTCGTTGGGCTTCGGCTTCCTGTTGAGCCAGTTCAGCTTTGGTCCGTTCAGCATCGGCTTCCTGTTGAGCCAGTTCAGCGTTGGCCCGTTCAGCATCGGCTTCCTGTTGAGCCAGTTCAGCTTTGGCCCGTTCAGCATCGGCTTTTTGTTGAGCCAGTTCAGCTTTGACTCGTTCGGCTTCAGTTTCTTGCCGGGCGCGTTCTGCGGCTTGTTGTTGCAGTTCAAGGGGTGTGGGAATCCAGTTTCCCTGCACGTCATAAAAACGCAGCCACAGGCGATCTTCTCCGTGATATGTCCCCTGCCACAAGCCCAAACCCAGCTCTAACCCTGGCATCCAAAATCGGCCTTGATGGTCGGTGACTTCGCTAAATCGCCCGCCACGCAATTCAAAAACCCGCGCTTCGTTGGTATAGCGACTGAATGTAACGTAATACGGCACGCGCAAATATTGTTCATACACTTCCCATTTGGTCGGATCCGCTCCAGATTTTACATCCCGGAGTCTTTGCCCAAGATCCTCTTTTTCGGTACCTGGCGACAATAGCTCAACGATCAGAAATGGGTTCACCCCTTCCTGCCAGGTCACATAACTCAATCTCATTTCCTGCTTTTCTTGAACCGGCAACCCAACAGCCGCAAACCAGTCGGGACGTTTGTTCCGGCGTGGATGATGCACGTCATAATAGAGATTGATATCGCTACCGATGAAAATTTCAGCTTCAGGAAAGTTCGCGGGACGAAACGTTTCCTCTAACAAACGCGGCTGCCACAGGTGGAATTCATCCGGCATACCTGATTGTCCAACCTCCTCGTCTGGTAAGTCATACATCGTTGGAAGGGTTTCTTTGGGTGGCAATGGCGGGTCGGTGGCTAACGGGCGACTTGACACGGCAGTGATCTCCTTTCACATTCGCCTGACAGTTTCAGGGAAAGATAACCCAAAATTACACGCTGCCCAACCAAATTTTCAGGTGGAATCCTGGTTTGGGACCATAAAAAATTCACAAAAGCTTGAACTCTGCGCCTGGAAAGAGTATCTGAAACTGTCACGCCACACCATTTTTCGCAGCTTATTCCAGAACTGGTATGCACATTGTCATTTTAGACGACTATCAAGATGCGGTTCGCAGTTTACAGTGCTTCACAAAATTAAAAAATCACCAGGTCACGATTTATCAGGACACGACGCAGGATCTTCATATTCTGGTTGAACGGCTTAAAGATGCCGAAGCCGTCGTACTCATCCGTGAACGAACACAAATCACCCAATCGCTCTTACAACAACTTCCCAATCTAAAACTTATCAGCCAGACCGGTAAAATCAGCAATCATCTGGATTTGCAGGCATGTACAGCGCATGGAATTGCAGTTGCCGAGGGGATGGGATCTCCGGTGGCACCGGCTGAACTCTGCTGGGCACTCATTATGGCCTCCAGCCGCCGATTGCCGGACTATTGCAATGCGCTGCATCACGGACGCTGGCAACAAACCGAAACACCAGGGCTGGGACGGGTTCTCAAAAGCCTGACACTTGGCATCTGGAGCTATGGGAAAGTTGGGCGGGTGGTCGCCACTTATGGCCGGGCGTTTGGAATGGAAGTCATGATTTGGGGACGCGAATCATCCCTGGCCGCAGCCCAATCAGATGGCTTTCGGGTAGCCGGCAGCCAAAACGAACTCTTTTCCAAAAGCGATGTGCTTTCAATTCATTTGCGGCTCAACGCCGCCACACGCGGCTGTATCAAGTACACCGATCTGGCTCGAATGAAACCGGATGCGCTCTTTGTTAACACCAGTCGCGCTGAATTGATTGAACCTGGTGCACTTGAACGGGCACTCAACGAAGGCCGCCCAGGCAGCGCAGCCCTTGATGTGTATGAAAGCGAGCCGATTCTTGACGCCAATCATCCGCTGCTGAAGATGAAGAATGTTCTCTGTTCGCCGCATCTGGGCTATGTTGAAAAAAGCAGCTATGAACTGTATTTCAAAGCGGCGTTTGAAAATATCCTGGCGTTTGCCGCCGGGAAACCACAAAACATTGCCAATGCGCAGGTGTTTAAGTAGGGCCTGGGGCAATCGGAGGGATGAGGGATGAAGGATGAGGGATGAAATAAAACCAATTCTTCAACCCAAAGTACAAGTCCTCATAAATAGGGGATGGAATTTTGGTTCTTTGATCGAATGAAATTGGTTTTCGCCCAGCAGGGCGGTAAGAGTGTCAGATCTTCTGTTCATCCCTTTTGTATGGGGCTTCATTGGTTCCTAAGCACCAACCACGCTTTCGCTGTATGAAAATCAAGCACGAAACCGCTCCGCAACGCTGTGAAATATGCCATCAGTCGGATTGCTTCACTCCGGAAACCGGGGTGTGTCGCCGATGTCAGCCGGTCAGCCAGACGATTCAGGCTGACCGGTTACCGGCGTTGATGCCAGAGACGGAAGCCAACCTGGAATGGCAATTTCTGACTCTTGTCGAGGCTCGCCTGGAGGAGCGCAAGCAGGAACAACTCCAGGTTCAAAAGTGGCGAAAGAGGCTTTCCTGGGTAGGGACTGTTTTCCAGGGAATTCTCTTCTTGCTGATTGTGATGTGGTCCATTGCTTATTTGCTTGCCTTTGATCAAGGATTGAACCCGTTGCTTGGATTTTTGCTGATTGTGATGTTGCTTAGCCCGCTTTTTTTCAACTCTCTCTTCAAAAAAACCAGGCTCTGATCAAAAGTAAAGATGCGTGTTTTCACACCAATGAACCTCCTTGAATTTGAACGTCACCTCAAAATAGCACTGAAAGGCGGAACTCTGAACGAAAGCCTGTCAGATGGGCTGTGAATTGTTGATTGAATGAGCACTCACACCAGTGGCAAGATGCACCCGCATCCTCACAGTTTTTCAAGTTCCACTTCAATTCAGTTCTCAGGAGACCGCCAATGAATATCCGCCTGCCCCGGCCAAAGCACTGGCTTTGGGTTACCACTGTTGTCGTTCTGCTGGCCAGCCCATGTTCCCTTCTCGCACAGGAAAAAGTCCCAGCCCAAAGCTGGAATGACCCACAACTCAAGCCGTCTGACCCACTGACGCCGATGAACAACGCCTTTCGGGTCGCCTATGCGAATCTCCGAAGTCGCATCCTGGCCGAAACCAGCCCGGTTATTGTCCATGCCGGAGACAAATTGATCCTGTTCAGAAACGGGGTTCAAACCGATGTAGCCACCTTTACGCCGCGCTATCACGAACTCAAATCCGTGGCACACGTCCCACTGGCACTCTATGTCATGCTCGTTCACGATGCCGGTTCAAAGGTGACTCCGGACCAACTCAGCCAGTTGCGCGACTACCGGGCACTGGTTGTGGCAGGACGTGAGTCAATCGCCGGGCGCAACTTCGCTTCTGAACAACAAACCCGGCAGTACCGATTGCTGGATCAGGCACTGGCGTTGATTGATGCGACACTGAAAGATGGAATGGTCAGCCGTGATGCCCTGCGCAAATACACCAAAAGTCAGGCTCAGGATGTGCTCGCCAACGCCTATGACGCGGCTACCGACCAGCTTGAAACCATGGACACTCAGGTCAAAGCCTGGCTGGCTCAAATGACACCCGAAGAACGCAAACGCCTGAAAATTGCGGTTGGCTCGGCCCACATGCCCCGGCTTGGGAATCTGGCCATGCAGTATTTTTCGGCAAACTTTAACGAACCCTATGAAGGCAAATTTGAAATCGAAGAAGAAGACAACAGCGATTTCCGAGTGATTTATGCCGAATCCCTCTTCGACGAAAAAGAAATTCTCAAGGTGCTCGGAACCCACATCCTCGATGAAGGCGTCGGGGTGTTTTTCTTCAACGATACCCAGCGCATGCACCGCGACTTGATGGCTGACGCCGGAGAAAAAATCATTCGCAAGAAATTTGGCCGGAAACCAGGGAAGAAGTGAAAAGACCAGGGCTGAAAAAACCAGGGCTTGGGGCTTGGGGCTGAAGACTCGCAAGCTCGGGGCGGAAGAAAACGGGTTCCAAACCCTGAGCCCAACTTCTTCAGCCCAACTTCTTCAGCCCAACTTCTTCAGCCCAACTTCTTCAGCCCGACGTCTTCAGCCCCGAGCCTGCGAGTCTTCAGCCCAACTTCTTCAGCCCGACGTCTTCAGCCCCCGAGCCTGCGAGTCTTCAGCCCCGAGCTTGCGAGTCTTCAGCCCATTTTCTTCAGCCCAGGTTTTATGGAACATCCACACGTTGAACTCATTCGCCGCTTTTATACCGCCCGTGCTGAAAATGACCGCGATACCATTCGCGAAATACTGGCCACTGATGTTGCCTGGCACGATCCGTATCCGCCGCCGCACGGAGGCGACCTGATTGGAATCGAAGCCGTTTTCCGCGAAATCATTGATAAGGCCGGAGAACTCACCGGTGGCACCATCCGGCTCTGGTTGCACGACGTGCTGGCCAATGACCAGCACGCAGTGGCACTCGTCAACTGGTCAGCGACCTATCGTGGAAAAACAATGGAAGGCCGCGAAGTCGCTGTCTATCACGTTCACAATGGCCAAATCACCGAAGCGTGGTTCTACCCGGAAGATAAAGCGGCATCGGACGCCTTTTTTCAATAGCAAGCTCTCTTACATCACTCACTCTTTTGGAGGACCGGTCATGTCAAAACCAAAAATTGAGCTGCAACAGATTTATATTCGGGACCGCCAGGAATGGCGCGACTGGCTGACCCAAAATGGCAGCACCTCGCCGGGAATCTGGCTGGTGTACTACAAAGTCACCACCGGCAAGCCGAGCGTCAAATACACTGATGCCGTCAAAGAGGCGTTATGCTTCGGTTGGATTGATAGCAAGGCAAAGTCCATTGATGCCGAGCGCTATATGCAGATGTTCACACCGCGTAAATCCAAAAGCGTCTGGTCCAAACTCAACAAAAGCTATATCGAAGAATTGATTGAACTTGGCTTGATGGCTGAGGCCGGATTGCAAAAAATCCAGATGGCAAAAGCAGATGGTTCCTGGACAACGCTGGATGCAATTGAGGAACTGGTCGTCCCGATTGACCTCCAAACCGCACTGGAGACCAGTGACGCCGCCAGCAGCTATTTTGAACAGGCCAGCAATTCCACGAAAAAAAGTCTGCTCTTCTGGGTTGAAAGCGCCAAACGCCAGGAAACCCGCGCCAAACGCATTGCCCAACTGGTTGAATCAGCCGCTGAAAATAAAAACCCGGTTGATCGAAATGCCCCACTGGTTTCAACCGCGAGGCTGGTGACGCAAAAAGGCACGTCCAATGGAACAACTCAAAGCTGATGCAAAAAAAATCCATCCCCAGGCCGTCAAGAAAGCCATTACGCGCTGTATCTCGACTACAAGCATAGTATGAAAAGAACTATTGCCATTCTTTTTCATGAAACTGACCACACACGAGATCTGAGCAGCTATATGATCACGGGAATGGCCGACATATGGCGCGAAGATGGTCATGACGTGATTTTTCTGTTTGGCGTCACCAGGTATGTTCCCGCCGATTTGATCCTGGTCCATGTTGATTTATCGGTTGTCCCCGACAAATACCTTGATTTTGCGCACCGCTACCCGATTGTGGTCAACGGCAAGGTCAAAGACATTCGCAAATCAACCATCAGCCAGAACCTGGTCAAACCCGGTGATGCGTACGACGGCAAAGTGATTGTCAAAACTGATCTGAATTATGCCGGTGTTCCTGAACGAATCCGCAACTCCACCTGGCTTTCGGAAAACTACCCGCGTCTGGCCAGACTGACATCATTTGTGCGACCTGCCAGACCAAACCAGCTTGCCGGTGTGGAATCACCCAGTGACTACCGCATTTACGACACGGTGCGTGACGTGCCGCCAGAGATTTTTCAGAACAAACAGTTTGTAGTTGAGAAATTTCTTCCCGAGTTTGAAAATGGCCAGTATTACATCCGGCTGTTTCAATTTCTGGGTGATCGGATGACCTGCCTCCGCCTCTGCGCCGAAACGCCGATTGTCAATGCCAACAGTCGCAGTGAGCGCGAGATTGTCGAACCACATCCTGACATGATTGCCCTGCGGCATCGCCTCAAGTTTGACTATGGCAAATTTGACTATGTGATTCACAACGGTCAGCCGGTGCTCCTCGACGCCAACAAAACCGTTGGCGGCGCCAAGAAGGCAACCGGTTCGATCCAGCAATCGAACCGAAAGTATCGAGCTGCCGGGATTTATGCTTATTTTCGGTAGCGAGAGCCGGGTTCAGGGTTCAGGGTTCAGGGTTCAGGGTTCAGGGTTCAGGGTTCAGGGTTCAGGGTTCAGGGTTCAGGGTTCAGGGTTCAGGGTTCAGGGTTCAGGGTTCAGGGTTCAGGGTTCAGGGTTCAGGGTTCAGGGTGCAGGGCCCAACCCAACAAGAACGTCATTCAATACCAACGGAAAGGGCACGGGCTTTCTTATCCTGGCGCTTAGAGGGTATGCAATTTCATTAAAATCAGTGGTTTAGATCAGGTTTTCTTTATTTCCCGGAGATGATGGATGACACTTTTTCCGCGCCTGGCCGGGACTCAATAGTGAAGCTTTAACTTTTTAAGCGCGGAACAAGTTCGAGCTACACCCATAAACTATTCATAGTAAGAGAATTATTGGAATTTTGGCAAATTATATACCCTCTTATGGGGTTCAGGGTTCAGGGTTCAGGGTTTTCGAACCTCTGGCTGGCCCAGTTTCCGTGGGCTTCGCACCACGGCTATTACACAACAACCCTTTGGGCCTGAAATCCTTTTCCCGGTATATTCGAAATCCCGGAACGGAACCCGGCTTGATTTTTCAAACCCTGAATCCCGAACCCTGAACCCTGAACCCTGTTTTTCAAGCCCTGAACCCTCATTGGTATTATGAATCTCGACTATATCCCTCTTCTTCAGGTTCAACGCGATTTGTACCGCCTGCCGCGTGGGTGGGAGCGATTCCAGGAATATCTGGCTACAATGGTTGACCCGGAAACACGAGATATCAAATTACCGCTTTCTGGAATGAACCCAATGGGGAAAGATCATATCCCGGTGCTCCTTGACCAGTATCTGGCCCTCGAAGCCGATCAGATTGCCGCCCAAACCACAACTGAAGCGATGTCACATCTGGCTGAGGTGCCTGGTGATTTTAAAGTCGCGCTTGTGATTTCAGATGATGCTCACGGAGGCTGGACGAACCGGTATTCAACCGAGTTTTCCCATCGGTTTGAACCCCAGGCGTATCTCAAACGCGGCTGGCTGGTTGGGATTTTGTGGACGAGTGAATCACCGTCAGTTGCAAATCTTCGCGAAGCCGTGCTGACCACAATTTATCGGTCTGCCTACATTCAACAGCATGGATTTGCCCACACGCTGGGCGAAATGCTAAAGCAAGAAGGATATGCAATGACCAGAGCTGGATGCACCGGGCCGGTACTTGATTCGGAAGAACTTGCCTACACGAAAATGGTCATCGAACCCCATCTTTCCACGACCAGTTATCCGCTTCTGATTGCCTGCCTTTTCGGAGACGAAGGCGCCAACTCCCTTGGGTATCAACCACCTGGCCTGAGTCATCGAGCGGGGCTTGCGCTCGCGCTGAAAATGACAGAAACCGAAACCACAGGGTGAAAGATGAAAAATCATTTGGAAATAGGTGGCAAAGGATGGAGTTTTTGGATTGGAGGAACGATCCTGAGTCTCATTTTTTTGAGTGCCGGACACATTTATTGGAAACAATGGCAGTACAACCGTGGCTTTGCTCAAATCCATCCCGGCATGTCACGCCAACAAGTTCTTGAAAAGCTCGACACACCAACACAAATCACAGATTGCACAACAACTTATAGTGGATTTAAGCGTGGTCAATCTGACCCGGCACCTGTTGGGTGTACCCAGGAATACTGGTACGATTCACCCATTTTCCCCGAAGGGTGGTCATACACGTTTGACGCTCAGGGAAAATTGATTGATTCATATCATTGGGTTTCCCCCTGAGTCCTGACCTGTAACCTGATGACAAAAGACTAATCGAAAACCCCGAACCCCGAACCCCGAACCCCGAACCCCGAACCCCGAACCCTGAACCCCAAACCCAATGACCAACTCCCAACCAACTGACACGCGAACCACCGAAGAACTCATCCAGCTTGCGCTTGCTGCCACGGATGAGGAAAACCGCTCTGAAATAATCCGGACGCTCCATCGCCGTGGAGGGCAATCAGAATTTGACGCTGCCGTTCAGCTTTGCCAGAGTGATGACGCTCTGCACCGCGAGCTCGGCGCTGATATTCTGGGTCAACTGAAATCCGATCAACAGGACTTCCAGACAGAAGCCGTTGACGTGTTGCTGACGCTACTCAATGACTCAAATGAAGATGTTTTATATTCCACAATTATCGCCCTTGGTCACCGCCAGGACGAACGTTCAGTTTCGGCGCTGTGTGCATTGGCTGACCATCCCAGTCCAGAGATTCGGTCGGCGGTTGCGATTGCACTGGGCGGTCTGGTAGATGAACTGGCGTTGGAAACATTGATCCGACTCACTGCGGACACAGATCTTGATACCCGAAACTGGGCAACATTTGGCCTTGGTTCGCTGACACCATATGACACGCCGGAGCTTCGCGAAGCCTTTCTTCTGCGGGCAACCGACGAAAACCACGAAGTTCGCGGTGAGGCGCTGGTTGGGCTGGCGCGCAGAGGCGATCACCGGGCGCTGGCCCTCATTCAACGGGAACTGGATCAAGAAGACATCGGGATTCTGGTTCTTGAAGCCTGTGAATATCTGGGTGACCCGGCATTGCTTCCGCGACTTCAAGAACTTGAAGCAAAATGGACGGCAAGCTGGGGAAATACACCAAATCAACTGTTTGAAAGTCAGCTTCGTGAGGCCATTGCGGCTTGTTCCGGAAGCGACGACGAGGAGGGTGGGTGACCTATCAGTGTGCTTACTGTGGTGAAATTCACGATGATCTCCCTGATATTGGGAGTGACCGCCCTGACCTTTGCTGGTCAATTCCTGAAACTGAATGGAATCAACGGGTTGACCTTACTGCTGAAACCTGTGTAATTGATAAAATACACTTCTTGATTCGAGGAGTGATTGAACTTCCAATCCACGACACGCCTGAAACTTTTGGGTTTGGAGTCTGGATTTCCCTCACAAAAGAAGACTTCGACACCTATCTGGAAAATCCCGACACTGATGAGATTGGTCCGTTTTCAGGTCGGTTGGGAACAAACATCCGTTTTTATGCTGAGGATACAACCTCGATCCAAACTCTGGTTCATTTCCTGGGTCACAATGCTCGTCCAATCATTCTGCTGGATCCAATGACAAATCATCCGCTGGGGATTGACCAGCGCAATGGCATCTCATTATCGAAAGCCTGGGAAATTGTTCATTTTTATGGGCTTGGGTGAAGAGCAATTCTCATTGTCCAAATTCAACAAGGCTTATGAATTTAAGAAAGCGATTTACTCAGGTGTATGTTGCGGCGTTGCTCCACATGTCGGCGTGGCTGGCCAGACGCGAATGGCTCAACCGGATAACCCACTCGTTTATGCGGTTTCTAGCCGGAGTGGTCATCCGACAAAAGCAAATCAAGCCCCAAACGACGCTTTCTGAGTTGGGTCAGGCGTGGCAACAGGCGTTTCCGTCGGTCAAACACCATCCGATTACCAAA
The DNA here is from genome assembly GCA_016208495.1 of Acidobacteriota bacterium. NCBI lineage: Bacteria > Pseudomonadati > Acidobacteriota > Acidobacteriota bacterium. Next base: position 42,862 of record JACQXX010000095.1, read on the forward strand.
ATTGACGACACGACCGTCTACGGAGAAATTCACACCAACTGCCCGCTCCGAGGAACAGGCGATGTCCACGCCTGTCATCGCATGATGGAATTTGATCGCACGATTGCCCGTCAGGCTGGTGGAGAATTTGTCGTACTCCGGTCACAATCCGAACCCGGCGTCACGGTGTGTCAGGTCGCCATGCGATTGCGTGGCAGTGACACCAGTGATTTGCAGCCGGCTCACCAGCCATCACACGCTCGCTCCTGAAAAACCATGATTACTGTTGGATCAGTCTCACGCGAACAAGCCGCCAGTGTATTTGAGTTTCTCGCTCCGGAATTCCGGAAACGACGGGCGGCAGTCCGCGCATTTACCCACACGGCGCCGGAATTTGTCTTTTGGATTTCACCCGAAGGAACGCTCCTTGATGCCCGAAATAGCCATAAAGCCAACCCTCCCAAAGGGTTTGAATGGATTTTGAAGGATGAACCGGACTACGGCGGCTTTTTGCGCGGTCGGGTCGCTCGCAGGTTTGAACATCAATTGATCGTTGTGTATTGCCGCCCGGAACTACTGGCCAACCAGCCAGAGCCAGTTCAACAATTGCTCAGCGGGCTTGATCAAATGCCGATTCCAATTGATGAACAGGCACTGGTTGTCAGTGACAATGGCGATTTATATGGCACGGTGGCGGATTTGCGGTATCGAATTGAAATCTCTGACGACTGATGGTTTTCCACGGACTTCACTCGCTGACGCTTGTTCCGCCCGAGGCTTTAAGCGATGTCACCCGCTTCGCGGATTCAAAACCAGTCTGTCTTTTGAGTTTTGAGATAAATTCTAAATTTGCTAACAACTTAAATTTCCCTGAGCCTTGAACATCTCAATGACTCCCCAACCCGGTTTTCTCTACATTGGCCAGACCCGGCTTGAATATCGCTGGTTTGGGCTGCCACCAAATGAACGTCCAACTCTGGTTTTTCTTCACGAAGGGCTGGGCTGTGTGTCATTATGGAGAGACTTTCCCGAACAACTTTTTTTGCAAACAGGATGCGGCGCGCTGGTGTATTCGCGGGCGGGCTACGGAAAATCTGATCCGGCTGTGTTGCCTCGACCAGTTCGGTTTATGTACGACGAAGCCGAAATTCTGGGTCTGATTCTGGAGCAAACCGGAATTGAAAAACCGATTCTGGTGGGTCACAGCGATGGCGCTTCGATTGCCCTGATTTATGCCGGTGGGCCCAAAGGTTCGTCAGTATGCGGGTTGATCCTGGAAGCTCCGCATGTGTTCACCGAGCCGCCAGGGCTGGCCAGCATTGCGCAGATTCGCGAAGTGTATCGCACAACTGATCTGCGCCAGCGTCTGGCACGTCACCACGGTGACAACACCGACATTGCCTTTTGGGGCTGGAATGACATCTGGCTCCATCCAGAGTTTCAAGCCTGGAATATCGAATCAGTGTTGCCGGCAATTACCGCTCCGATGCTGATCATTCAAGGCGAAGCTGATGAATATGGCACATGGCGTCAGGTTGCGGCCATTCAAGACCAGAGCGGAGTAGCCGTTGAAACCCTGGCAATTCCGGGGTGCGGACACTCACCCCATCGCGAATTTCCAGACATTGTGTTGAATGCCATGGCTGGATTTATCAACTGCTTCGCGACTTGAAAGCTCACAGGAGTCAAATTCGTGAATCAAACTGCGAAGTGGTGAAAGAGACTTTTGAGTTGTTCTGAGTAGGTGAAACCGATGGTTTTCAAAATCCGAACCGAGCACCACGCCCAACGCTGTGAACTCTGCCATCAAAGCAACCAGTTTGACCCGGAGACCGGGTTTTGTTCTCGATGTTCAGAGATTCAAAACACAGAAGTTCAACATCCACTGGCCGTACCGGAATTTCAAGTCCTGAAACAACATCGGGCAAATCTAAGGTTCAACGCCTTTTTCGCTGCCTGCTTTGGCCTGATTCTGACGATATTTTTTCTTTTTGGGACAGACGGCTTCTTACCATTGCTCTTGATCCCTCTGGTTGCTGGAGCCTGGGTCTATATTGGCCTTTTTATTGGTGGTTATCTGGCAGGTGCTGTTCCAATTGAATGTCCACAATGTCATCAGTCAGTGCTAATTCATGATCAAAATATGAAAAAGGGAGAGCCACTTTACTGTCTTCATTGTGGAGTCAGACTTTCATAAAAAACTCCCGCGTCAAAGATTCCTCAGTCAAAAGGTACAATCCAATGAAACACTTATTCCCTGCTTTCTGCCTTGTTTTGTTCACCGGTATTTCAATTTCAGCTCAAAAACCCAATCTCACCGCCGACGAACTGGCTTACATTCTTGGAATCACAGTTTGGCGAGTACCATCAGTTCAAAATCAGGATTGGGAATGGAGGCTCCAGGTCATTGATGCCACAGAACAAAAAATCATTGATAAACCCCTATCACTCAAAGAGTTGGACTATTCGAAAATGGCGCTGATTGCCTTACGGTTTACTGAGTCTGAAACGTTTGAAGTTACGTTAAGTCAATCATTTGGCCAGAGTCGTTTCAAACTCAAAATTGAACCTTGTTCAGAAAAAGAAAAGAAAGCTGGAGATTGCCCAGAAGCTCTGGGGAGCAATATTACGTTCTACCCCGAACCTAGATTTTTTGCGGATGGCTCAGGTATTGTGCTGGGCGAGGTTGGTTTCATGATCAACTCTCAGGCAAAACCCAAAAAACTCATTATTTTAAAACCGTACCAGTTCCGGCGATCTTTTAATTAACCGAACTCTGGGCTTCTTCTTTTTAGAATTGACTGCAGGTAATACCATTTTGGAATGAAGTGATCGTATTAGAAAACAGTCAAGTAATTCAATCAATTGAAGTTAGTGAACTACTGACTACGATCTACTGACTACAAACTGGTATAAGATGCCGCCGCTCTAAGAGCCATCCAGTTTCCCGAAACGAGGCCCACCGATGTTTTCAATGTTCCCAATTGGATTTGTTCGCTGCCAGTACACTGAAACCAAGCAGATTCCCAAAGGCTGCGGTGCCCAGCACGAAGCCGAAGGAACGCTTGAAATTCTGCCGAAATTTGAAGCCGGGTTGACTGATATTGAAGGCTTTTCACATCTGTTTGTCATTTGGGTGTTTGATCGCGTGGAAGAGTTCAACTTGATGGCCTCGCCGCCGACAGATACCCGCTCCCACGGAGTTTTTGCGACCCGTTCGCCGCAACGTCCCAATCGAATCGGATTGACGGTTGTGCAATTGCTTGGACGTGAAGGCAACCAGTTGCACGTCAAAGGACTGGATATGCTCGATGGAACGCCAATTCTCGATCTGAAACCCTATCTTTCGAGCATTCCAACCGACCAGTTGAAACGTGGCTGGCTGGCCGAAGCCGAGAAATCTTCGGGCTCAGGGCTTGGGGCTGAAGACTCGCAAGCTCGGGGCAATCGAAGGGATGAGGGATGAAGGATGAGGGATGAAATAAAACCAATTTCTTCAGTCCGATGTCTTCAGCCCTCAGCCCCAAACCCCATAAGCGCCAGGATAAGAAACCCTGTGTCCTTTCCGTTGGCATTGAACGACGTTCTTGTTGGGTTTGGGTCTCGTCCTGGCCGTGACCGTAGGCTTCGCACCACGGCTATTGAACAACGACCCTGCGGGCCTCAAACTTCAATACGATGCCGACAAGCTGAAACAGTCATTCAATCACTTTCGGCATGTCACGCACCTTGAACTTGGCTGGGGACAATCCACCGTGATTCCAGTTGAAATTGCCAGCCTGTCAAAACTCCAACACCTGACAATTCTAAATGTTGCGCTCAACGGGTTTCCTGAAGCAGTGCTTGAGTGTTGCTCACTTCGAGAGCTTTGCATTCGCGGCGCTGATATCCCTTTCCTTCCAGACTCTCTGGAACAACTTTCCAATCTCAAAACGTTGCACATTGGGAACTGCGGACTGGTTGAACTTCCTTCCTGTTTGAGCCGAATGTATCATCTGAAAGTCCTTGAGTTTCCTGACAACCGGCTCACCCAGATCCCGTCTTCGCTGAGTTCACTTCCAATTTTGCGCCAGTTGTTTTTGACAGGGAATCCTTTAACCAGGACTACAGTTTCAGATCTCAAGGACCAGTTTCCTCAGGCCATTGCATTCTCGATCTCTGGTGAGCACAAGTAAACTGTTAGAGGCTCATCGGATAAACTGACTTGCCAAACAACTTCGCTTCAAGCATAAAGAATCAAAAGTTTGCCTCGACCTCACCTACACTGAGGAGTGTATCCAAACTCAAGGACTCCCTGACCCATATGGCATTTAGCACAGTTGCTTTTGCGGTTGATATTGAAGTGATTCGCACGGTTTACGGTTCAAACGATCAAACATTGTATTGGACGATTGAAGAAAAATTTTCCTATGAACTTCAGCACAATGACCTCTGGTTTGAAGAGGAAATTCAGCGCGGGGCCATCACGTTGCGCGATGCACTGGTGCACATCATTGAAGGCAGACCCCTGGAGAACCCGGCGACGGCGTTTCAGTATGGATATGCTGTCGAACTCCTGTGCAAACACTTCGGTCATTTTTTAGAAGGCGATGGCCTGATTAACCGGATTGTTGACCTTGAAATCCAAACGGCAATCCTTCAATCAGGAATACCAATCCCGGTTCCGCCACCACCGGATATTCCAATTATCGGGCATCTGAATTCAGAACAGGTCATTGACGAGTACATCCATCTCAAAGAACAAAGCCTGATCCATCCAGATCAATACATTGAAGATGCCCGCCAGGAATTTCGATCTTTTCTGCGACAGGCGCACGAAAAAGGGCTCGGGTTGGTTTCTTTTACCTATTAAAATCTTCCACATCAATTCTTTCAGGAAAGGCACATGACGATTCACCTTCGTCCGATCACACCAGCGGATGCCGAAAACTGCGGGCGCATCATTTTCGAAGCCTTCAAGGGAATTGCCGACCAGCACAATTTTCGACCGGATTTCCCGTCGGTTGAATTTGCCACCCAGTTTGCCAGCGCCTTTATCAACAGTCCGACGACGTTTGGTGTCGCGGCTGAACTTGATGGGGTGTTTGTCGGGTCAAATTTTTTATCCGAAGACGACGCTATTCGGGGCGTTGGGCCAATTACGATTGATCCACAGTGTCAGGCACGCGGGATTGGCCGAAAGCTGATGCAGGCCGTGATTGATCGAGGCCGCGATGCCATTGGAATTCGGCTGGTTCAGGATGCCTTCAACACGGCCTCGATATCGCTCTATACCAGCCTTGGATTTGATATCAAAGAACCGCTGGTCATGATTGAAGGCCAGATCCAGGCTGACCTTCCGGCTGGAGTTGAAGTCCGACGACTCACCGCTGACGACCTTGATGCCTGCGCCGCACTTTGCCACAGCATCCACAGCATTGAACGCACCAACGAACTCCGCCATATGCCGCCAATGTTTCCGTCATTTGCGGCGTTTCGGAATGGACGATTGGTCGCCTATACCTCATCACCACATTTCTGGCCGCTCAATCACGGCGTCGCTGAAACAACCGAAGACATGCAGGCGCTCTTGATTGGCACTTCCCAAATTGTGCCCCAACCATTGTCCTTCCTGATTCCAATCCGTCAATCGGCCTTGTTTCGCTGGTGTCTTGGTCAGGGAATGCGCGTTATCAAACCGATGAACCTGATGGCCATGGGCGAATACCACGAACCACGCGGATGTTTTCTGCCGTCAGTTGGATATTAGGGCTCGGGGCGGAAGACTTCGGGTTGAAGAAATCGGGCTAAAGAAAACGGGCTGAAGAAGTCGGAATCGGGTTGAATCCCCATGTTCTTCAGCCCTTAACCCCATAAGCGCCAGGATAAGGATTTCAGGCCCGGAGGGTCGTCGTTTAATAGCCGTGGTGCGAAGCCCACGGCCACGGCCAGGACGGAACCCAAACCCAACAAGAACGTCATTCAATACCAACGGAAAGGGCACGGGCTTTCTTATCCTGGCGCTTATGGCCCTATAGCCCAATCTCTGATGTTATGTGGAACACATCTCTTTTGGGAAACGATCTCAGCCGTGGATCAGTTGTTGCGGTCTCACCTGTGAATCACGACGAGCAACCTTCAAACTACACTGTTATATTTCCATCAGATTACACGGGTGTATTTACTTTTGATTGAATCAGTTGAAACAAGATAGACTGGCTTCAATCACATGCATTCCAGTGCTAGTATGTCACCAGGGTTGAGATTTCCTTAATCATCCCCGCTCATGTCGAGGCAAGCATGGATGACATCATTAATTCAGTCGCAGACCCAATTTTTGTGAAAAATCGTGAGCATCGGTTTGTCTTGCTCAATAATGCGTTTTGTGATTTTAGCGGTCATTCACGCGAGAAAATGCTGGGAAAAACAGACTTCGACTTTTTCCCAGCTCACCAGGCTCAAATATTTCAGGATAAAGATGAAGAAGTCTTCTTAACCGGTATAGAAAATGTCAATCAAGAGGAACTAACCGACCGGGACGGCAACACTCATATCATCATTACGAAGAAAACACTCCATATCAGCCCAAACGGTGACCCCTTTCTGGTCGGTGTGATCCGCGATGTGACCGAACTCAAACGCATTGAGCGCGAGCGTGAGGAACTGATCCAAAAGCTCCAGACAGCACTTGATGAAGTCAAACTGCTCCAAGGATTTTTGCCGATTTGCTCTTACTGTAAAAAGATCCGACAGGATGAAAATTACTGGCAGCAAATTGAGCAATATATTTTTGATCATCTCGGGACACAGTTTAGCCATAGTATTTGCCCCGATTGCTTTACCAATATTGCTCAAAAAGAACTGGAGCAACTTCGACAGAAATTCAAAAGATGAGGGTTCCGGGTTTTCGGAAGGGATGAGGGATGAAGGATGAGGGATGAAAAAATCACCCTGTCACCTTGTCAGTCGGTCATCTTGTCAGGGGTCCGGGTTTTCGATGAGTTTCAAAAAATCCATCCTGAATGGTGTTTGAGGAAACGCATGATGTTGATTCGAGATATGCGCTCTGATGAAATTGAATTGGTCTCAGATTTGGCTCTCAGATCCTTCTCAACCTTTATCGCTCCTGGATTAACCCAGGAAGGTCAAACAGAAATCCTTCATTTTGCAAATGCTGAAAACCTGGCTGAACGCCACGCCGCTGGACATTTCACACTTGTGGCTGAAATAGACACAGTGTTGGCCGGAATGATCCAGGTCCGTTGTCCCAGCCACGTCCTGATGCTTTATGTTGACGAACAGTTCCACCGCCGCGGCATTGCCCAGCACCTGATGCAATCGGCTGTCGAACGCATTCGCCTTGAGTTCCCTGAAGTTGAACTCGTCACGGTCAATTCTTCGACCTATGCTGTCACTGCCTATCGTCGAATGGGGTTTGAAGCCATCAGCGAAGAACTCTGTACAGGCGGTGTGGTTTATACCCCAATGGTACTGCGACTCCACCCAATCAAAATAACTGGATGACAACCCTGAACCCTGAACCCCGAACCCTAAACCCTGCCTTCCCTCTCCGGAACCGCCTCTGGTACTTTGGGTTCTTCTGCCTGGTTATTGTGGCTGGTTTGGCATCTCGCCGGTTTGGGCCGATCCTTCCAAAGGTTATCGCGGCTTATGCTGGAGATACGCTCTGGGCACTGATGGTTTTTCTGGGCTTTGGAATGCTCTGGCCCAAACGATCAACTTTGTGGCTGGCGGTGATGGCGGCTGGATTTTCCTACCTGATTGAATTCAGCCAGATTTACCACGCACCATGGATTGACGCGATTCGGCAAAACCGCCTGGGTGGGTTGGTGCTCGGACGCGGCTTTTTATGGAGCGATCTTGTCTGCTACAGCATCGGCATCCTGATTGGTTTTGGATTAGAGACCATTTGGAGTAAGATGCGGGCCAATCACCATAATTCCCCCTGATGACAGTTCTCTCCATCTGAGTTTTCCCAATCATATCAGTGGTTTATCCGCTTTCTTCAGGAAAGGAAACGTGCGATGAAATTAACTATTTCCAATGTACTCAACCAGCGTTTCTGTATCATTGGACTGCTTGTCCTTGTGTTTGTGGTGCCATTTGCGGGGTTGATTCCAGCCGCAGCTCAAACCTCAGCCAGCGGAGGAAGTATGGTCAAAAAACACGCCCAATTCAGCTCAAAACTGATTGATCCCCGTGACGTAGACGTGTGGCTGCCGCCAGGCTATGAAACTGATAAAAATAAACGCTATCCAGTGCTCTACATGCACGACGGGCAGAACGTGTTTGACCCAAAGACGTCGTACGGTGGTGTTGATTGGGGTGTGGACGAAACCATGGACCGGTTAATTCGAGAGAAGAAAATTCGCCCGGCCATTGTGGTCGGCATCTGGAATAGCCCCAAACGCTATGCGGAATATATGCCCCAAAAGGCGGCCAAAGATCCGGATACCGCCCACCTGAAAAATATTCCAATCAATGCCACCGGCCCGATTGTGTCGGACAACTATCTCAAATTTCTGGTTACTGAACTCAAACCCTTTATTGATGCTAATTACCGGACACTGACCGACCGTAAAAACACTTTCATTATGGGTTCGAGTATGGGCGGGTTGATTTCGGCCTACGCCATTAGCGAATACCCAAACGTCTTTGGTGGTGCGGGCTGCGTTTCAACCCACTGGCCAGCCGGTGAAGGGGCGATGATTGAGTATTTGAAAAACCATCTCCCTGACCCGCGTACGCATAAGATTTATTTCGACTATGGCACCGCCACGCTGGATTCAACCTATGAACCATTCCAATTGAAAATGGATGAAGTCATGAAACAACGAGGCTACCAAACCGGGAAAAACTGGATTACCAGAAAGTTTGAAGGTGCCGAGCATTCAGAAAAATCCTGGCGCGAGCGGGTTGATATTCCGCTGGTGTTTTTAATTGGGAAATAAAGAGCTTCTCTTTTTGAGCGTTTTTCACGCTCGAACACCAATTCAGCAAGACACGATTTGAAGTGAAATAAGCCTGTTCTCAGTTGAAAAATCTGGTCGTACCCTCTATTCTCTGCTGACTCAAGCGTGGCCGATTTAGTCAGCCACATATACCAATCAAGCCAGACAGGGAGATCAGCCCAAAATTTACACAGAACGAACCCAACTGCTAATTATGCAGTTGGATTCGAGTTGTCTTGTTCAAGCTTCAGGACTGGTTGAACTTCTGGGTAATCAAGCGTTGACGACGCAACTTTTGTTCGAGAGGAACTCTATGAAAACACTTCACTTACGCTTGAAAGCATCTCGTGCTTTGTTTGCAGGAATCTGTTTGTCGGTCTTTTTGTTTTCGGCCTGTGGGGCCGTTCCGGATCCAAATGCGCCTCATGTTCCAAAAAACCAGACTGAAACCAACATTATGAATATGTTGCACAAATTTCTGGATGCGAAAATCGCTGGCAAAACTGATAACCAACAAACCTGCACCGAGGGTACGGCGCTCAATGAATTGGACGTGAAATCGTACACGGTCACGAGTATCAAAAATGAAGAAGCCCACGCTATCGTGATGATTACCGACAGCAAGGGGACCAAACAACCCTACCGTTTTCGATTGATGGCGGCTGACGTTCGAAACGGGGTTTACTGCATTATGTCCTGGTCACCGGAAAAGACGTAACTGGCTGATGACGTCTGGCAAGGAGCGACATGGATTGAGGCTCGCTCCTTGCTTTTGAAAAGCTGATTACTGGGAAAGCTGTGTGAGGTATCGGTCCTTGACAATACTCATGTGGTGCAATTCGTGCCCGGCGATCAAACACACCAGCGCCCGAACGCTCACCGGATTATTGTTTGCCGTTCCCCGCCGGAGCCAGGCATCGGCAGGTAACCCGCTGATCAGACTGACCGTTGCAGCTCGAACCGTGGTGTACTCGGCGAGCAAGTCCGCCCAGGATCGGGCGTCAAACTCACCACCAGCCACATAGTCATCCTGCTCAAAACCTTCGATGGGCGTTTGATCCTTGCGGGCAACCCGCAGCAGGCGATATTGAAAAATCCGCTCGGTATCAATCAGGTGGCCAAGCACCTGTTTTAAACTCCACTTCTCTTCTGCATAGCGAAAGGCTGACTGGGCTTCCGATACCTGACTGAGTTGCTGGTGGATATCCTCACCGTGTTTGATCAGAATTTCCAGAATATGACCTTCCGGCACTTTGCTCAGATACATGGTGTGATAGGGCGTGTGTTCATCTGGTTGGGGGCGCGTTGTAGCATAGGTTGACATATAAAAAAATCTCCAAAAGTTGGCGACGAGCACCTGACTGGTTATGATGCGTAAGAAACGCCTGACTGCGAGCGGACGCTTGTTATCACAGAGCAATATTGCCCTCCAAGCTCTTTTGCCGACCGCTTTTGGTTTTCATTTTCCAGAGTTTCTCTATGTCTGAATATTACAAATCTGATCTGGCTTTTATCCATGACACTGGCTTTGCTGATTTTGCCATCACAGCGGCACCTGGAATTTTACAATGCCTGCGCCAACACCAGATTCACCAGGGATTGATCGTTGATCTGGGATGTGGAAGCGGCATCTGGGCTGAACAATTACACCGTGCCGGTTATCAAGTCCTTGGCGTTGATATTTCTCCAGCCATGATTGATCTGGCGCGAAACCGCGTTCCAGAAGCAGACTTTCGGGTTGATTCCCTGTTTCAAGCTGAAATTCCAACTTGTGTTGCGGTAACTTCAATGGGTGAATGTATCAACTACTTGTTTGACCCTGAAAACACCAAACATCAAATCACCCAGCTTTTCCAACGGATTTATCAGGCGTTAACTCCAGGCGGCATTTTCATATTTGATATCGCCGAACCTGGGCAATGTCCACCCAACACAACCATCAAACATTTTACCGAAGGAACTGACTGGCTGGTACTGGTTGAAAAAACAGAAGACCCGGAAACAGCAACCCTGACTCGTCGCATCATCACGTTTCGACAGGTTGGTGACCTCTACCGACGGGATGAAGAAATTCATCGGCAACAGCTTTACTGGGCCACCGAACTGGCAAAAGAGTTGTGTCAGATTGGATTTGAGGTTTACACTTCGCCAAAGTATGGGGATCAACCACTTCCGCCAGTCCGAATGGCACTTATTGCCCGCAAACATTGAGAGTATCTTCCACGGGTTTAGGCAAATTTTATCGTTAACGTGCCGTTGAAAAGGCCGAACAACGGAAGCAGATCGCCAAAGCGGTTGTGTTTGGTTGGTGAAGACTGAGGGCTGAAGACTTCGGGCTGAAGAAGTCGGGATGGGATTTAAGATTGACCCGATGTCTTCAGCCCCGAGCCTGCGAGCCTTCAGCCCCAGGCCCTCAGCCCTTTCAATCATGCTGGAAAGACTTTTCGGAGAAAATCATGTCATCAACCGTCAAAAAATCTCCTCGCATCACACAAATTTCCTGGGGACACATCGAAGTCGAAGGACTCGGCGCCGGAAAAGATTTTAAGCTCTTCCCTGGCGGCGGACGCGAATGGGACTGGAATGAAACCGGAACGCGCCACGTGCCGGGCATTCAACCGACGGATGTCCAGGAATTACTTGATCACGGCAGCCAGGTGATTGTGCTTTCACGCGGAATGCACCTGGTGCTTCAGACACATCCGCAAACGTTGAAACTGCTAAAAGAAAAGAATATCCAGGTCCACATCGCGGAAACCAAAGCCGCCGTGGTGCTCTATAACAAACTGGCTGAAACCGAACTGGTTGGCGGGCTGTTTCATTCGACTTGTTGAGAGTAAGTAGGCGAGCAGCGAGTCATCAATCCAGGAAAAGGGAGAGGGTTTCGAAAACCCGGAACCCGGAACCCGGAACCCGGAACCCGGAACCCGGAACCCGGAACCCGGAACCCGGAACCCGGAACCCGCTATTTTTTCAGATACGTCGTGTGCATCCGCATTTGGCCACACTTTTGACAGTGCACCATCCGGCGCGGATTCCCTTTTGCTTTCCAGCGAAGACCTCCGGCTTCCCAGACCGACATTTCGTAGCTGCACGTTTCGCATTTCATCATCCAGGCACGAGACTCAGCTTCCATTGAAATGGCCCAGGATTTTGGAACAATTGACAAAATGATATTGCGGACTCCCATAGGCAATACTCCTTTTGTAAATATGGTGAGACTCAACTCTTACCGGCAATCGACCACTCATTTCAAGTTCTATTTATGAAAACGCCCGGTTGTGGAAAGACTGTTTGATCTTGCTTTTCCCGTCCGGAGGACGATGGAGAGTAGCCGGTGGTCGCGCAGCTTTGGGCGCTACCACCGGACCACGGCCCAGTTTCATCCCGCGCCCGGATGGGCGCTGGAAGATTTTGTCGGTCAGGTCCTCGATTCTGCAAACCCGTTGGGAGTTTGATCCAGCGCCCATCCGGGCGCGAATCGTCTTGGCCTGCATTCCGGAGGGCGCGCCTCAAAGCAGGCTTCCCTCCGGCTACTATCCGGCGCCCATCCGGGCGAAAACCGACTCAGATTAGCGTTGCTCCACGAGTTTGAATCGCTTGATTTTGGCTCTTTCAAAATCTGGAAACTCGTTGAGATAACGTGTTCCCTTGCCTGTTTCCAGATTTATGACAAATTTTGCCTCATAACTTCCTGCCCCATCACCTCCGCTAAAGGTTACTGTGATTGTCTCTGCATCAGACTGAAACTGAAATGCCGAATTGACATATCTAGAACCAAAGTGGGGTTCAAACAGCGACCTATACACAGAGTGAGGAACCTCAAATACTTTCCCGGCATGTTTGATGTGAAAAAACTCGATTTCTTCATCTGGAATACTGCCGTCAACACCACTGTGATGAACCCCGTCCACTTTTATCAAAGCCGGATATTCTGCGTCTCGATAAAACGTGAGCCGGTGTTTGGTTCGATCAAACGGGCGAAACCCGATCTCAACGGTACAGAGCGAATTGGTTTGGACAGCTACTCCAGTTCGAGCCGGTGGAGGCCCAGGACGGACAGGCGTTTCCATCACACTTTTTTGGACCGGCGTGGTGGTTGGGAGAACTGGCAGTGGCTGTTTGTTGCGTTCTGGAATGAAAAAAGCAATGAGCAGGAGAAGGACCACCAACAAAGCAATTCGCCAATAGCGCATAAATAGAACTCCAGATTCCTTCATCAATTCAAAAAATACTGAAGACTTCTCCTACCCATCCGCTCAAACAAATACACACCTCCCCTTCAAGGTCAGATGAATTGGAAGAAACACTCAAGGTCACAATGAAACGAAGCAGAAAAAACAGGATGATTGGCCCGCTGGCAATCAAGGTCCCAAGAAAAAATGCTCGAAGGCTCCGTTGATATACCGCAGCATCAAGAGCGAACACCATTCCAATCCCTGGTAAAACAAAAAACAAGCCCGTGGCCAGTTGAAAAAACATCTCTCCAGGATCTTGGGAAAAACGAAGCTCCCTGACGATAACTCCAAGTATATAAATTATATACGGGCTGATTGCCGCCATTACAAAACGCTCAGAGAAGATTTCATATGCCTGCTGCTCCGAGTCGGCATAACGCCTGAGAAACATTGGGGTTTCAACCGGTATCACCGCCGCAGGTGATGGCTTCAGCGAGGTTGGAACGCCATCGCACCGGAAACAGTGGTTGGTTTCCGGGATAAAACTATCTGACTGATGGCAAATTTCACACCGCCGAGCCAGAGTTTCCTGTTTGATTGAAAAGCCAGAATTGGTTGCCATACATGGCCCCCTGCTTGATTGAAGGTAGAAGTTTTTGTGTCCAGATGATTTATGAACTGTGAGTCAGGTCCGAATTTGGGTGAAACCAGTTTCGAACCAGCATCCAACAACCGGCGATGAAGAGCCCAACCAGTGCGATATTGAGAACAGCCAGCTCTTCGGGCAGGAGTGAACCGCCCCTGCGTCGCATCCGCAACAGTTCTGAGCCATTGAAAAATAAAAAATGGTATTCCACAAAGCTCATACCAAAACGACGCTCAATCGCCTGAGCACCAGGCAAATGATTGATACAATTTAAGATGTCATCAAATACCGGTCGAGAGATAAATTGCAGTCCAAGAAAAACACCAAGCCAGACCCACCTTCTGATCTTTGTCCAGATCGCATAATCACGAAAAAAAGCCGCGAGAACCAGCAGGGCCAAAACAGCCAGCCCTCCCGACGGAAATCCCCACCACGCAACAATGGCCCAGACACTCATCATGGTGAAAAAGAGCCGCACCATCCAGGAACGATCCAATACACCTGGCGGCCAGTATTCGACTCCGGCCATCACAAACATGAGAAACAGCGCGAGCCCAAGTCCAAAGGGGCGACAGGCCGGATCATCGGTTATCCACGGCACAGTCAGGGAAGCCACGAGGCTGACGATGAACGTGACCACGCCGTGATTCCATTTGTATTTCAGCATTGTGGGTCGCCCTTTCGCATTTCTGGACCTCAATCACTCAGCCAGTTCAACAAATATCCGGAGTTCATTCCGAGGCATCCAACCACAGCCACAACCCCAAAAATGAAGAGCCCCCAGCGGCGTTTGTACTCCTGGCGGGTCAGCATCGGGCTCAGAACAATCGTCACCAACGGCCACGACGGAACATAAATCACCGACGTAAAAAAGCCCATCATGACACTTCCCATCAGTGCCTGGTAAAACCATCCCGACCCAATCAGAAATGGATCATCCCGCCACGGCACGGGCCAGCGTCCCAGCACACGTGAACTGTACCAGAGCAGCATCCCCAACAACGCCAACCAGATCCACGGCCAAAGCGCCAAGCCAAGATGGATATGCCGGGCAAGTTTCATTCCAGCGGTATAGTCTTGATCAAAAGCTGGGGTAGTCATTGGCTCTTCTTAATATTCAATGGATGGTGAAGTTCAAGCCGTGGCAACTGCAAAGATGAACAGTGTCAAGGCACAAAATAGAATCGGCCCGCTGGCAATCAAGGTCCAGATAAAGAGTTTTCGAATGCTTTTTCCTTCCGTGTAAAGCCCAATGAGCAAAACCATCCCAAGCACTGGAACAACAAAAAATAACCCAAGTGCCAGTTGGGCAAGAAGCTCTCCGATACTTCTAGGAAAACCAAGCTCCTTACTCAAGATCCCAAGCGTGAGCAGCACATACGGACTCGCTGCCACCATTACCAAACGTTCAGAGAAGATTTCATGAGCCTGCTGGTCGAAGTCGGCATAACCCCTCAGAAACATTGGAGTTTCAACTGGTATCACTGCCGCTGGTGATGGTTCTGGTGAGGTTGGGACTCCGTCACACCGGGAGCAATGATTGGTTTCCGGGATAAAACTGTCTGACTGGTGGCAAATTTCACACCGCCGAGCCAGGGTTTCCTGTTTGATTGAAAAGCCAGGATTGGTCGCCATAGGCAGTACCTCCGCAGGCTTTGACACCAGAAAATGGCAAATGGACCAGAAAAAAGACAACTGACAAAGTGACAAGGTGACAAATGACAAGGTGACAAATGACAAGGTGACAGGGTGACAAATGACAAGGTGACAGGGCAAGAGACGGTGACAGGGCATAAGCGCCGGGATAAGGATTTGAGGCCCGGAGGGTCGTTGTGTAATAGCCGTGGTGCGAAGCCCACGGTCTGTGGCAAGGAATGACAAGGTGACCATGGTTTGCTAAGTGCTCACTTGCCACCTTGTCATCCTGTCACCTTGTCACCTTGTCACCTTGTCACCCTGTCACCCTTCACCTTGTCACCCTGTCACCTTGTCATCTTGTCAGTTTTACCGTCGGTTCAACCGTTGAACGACAGCCGGCTCAATTTTTTTGACCACGACCACAACTCCAGGGATGGACAGATTGATCTGGCATTGGAGTGACAAGTGATTTGCTGTGGACAGGTCATTTTCCTTCAGCGTGACTGCTAAATTTTCGGGGTGCAGGTTTTCAACAATGCTTTTTGGCCCTTCAACCTCAACAGTCACCGTCCTGGGCGAAAATTGGAACGATTCTGAAAAAGGGGTGCTTCGAATTGGGACACCGGCAAATTGACGAATGATGGATGCTTGCTGGATATTGACCATCACATCCACTTCCTGAGCCGCCGGACTCAAAATTTCAATTCGTGGGTCACGCACATCAATTTTATACCGATCTCGGAAGGAAATTCGCCGGTTATCAAGCAAAATAGTCTCTGTTCCAACACTCTGCAATGCGGCAATCTGGCTTTCAGGTCCCCGAAGCGTCGTCACTGATGGTGAAGTGGTGACTCCGGCCACCTGAAAATCAGATGGTGGAAACCCACGAAAACTCGGCTTGATCTCAATCTGGCGTTCGACGACACGCTCTAAATTGACCGTCATGCGGGGTGGGTTGCACTCCAAAATCTCCACATTGTCCGGTTTTTTGATGACAACATCGCCATCCTGTTCGCGAATCCGAATGACGGCTTCACCGGGGCCTTTGGCTCCCATTGGCACTTGAATTGTGAACGACTCAGGGCGAAGACGTTCGATGACGTCTCGTGGTCCCCGAACCCGCAAACTGACGAACTCAACACTGTCACGATTGCTGATGGTGAGGGTGCTTGAGACATTCTCAAAGACAACCGGTACTCCGCGAATATTGTAGGCAATCGCGTCCTGCTGATTGGTCACCGAAACCCACAACGCCAGCGTCAGGGAACCGGCAATCAGCTTCAATTTTCCATTTTTGAATAAATAGTCGTCCGCGACGTGGCGAATGGACGCCCACCAGCTACGGCCTTCAAATCGGAATGCCCCAAGGTTCAAGCCTCCCATTTCTCGAAAGCGCTTGACTGACGGTACGGGGCCGCTGGTCGTCAAAATTGGCGTCCCGGATGGCGGTGTTTCAGAAGGAACATCAGATGACGAATTTTCAGGTGTAATTGAAATATCGCTGCCAAATGTCCGGCGGTAATACCGTCGCCGTGGCTGATCCGCAACTTGCGACAAATCCATCGCCCGTGACAACGCCAGCCGGAGCTTACGACTGTCCAGATTGCGCGTGATTTGTCCCTGTTCAATGCTGGAGATCACCCCGGTTTCTTCAGAGACAACAATGACAAACGCATCGCTTTCTTCAGAAATCCCAATCGCCGCCCGGTGTCGAGTGCCCAGTTCCTTTGAAAGTCGTGGGTTGAGCGTCAAGGGTAAGAAACAACTGGCTGCGGCAATCCGGCGATTGCGGATAATGACCGCACCGTCATGAAGCGGCGCGTTGGTGTTGAAAATATTGACCAGCAAGTCATAACTCAGAACCGCATCCATCCGAACACCCCGGTTAATGTAATTCTGCAGCCCGATGGTCCGTTCAAAGACGATCAACGCTCCGATTTTCTGAGCTGAAAATGTCGTCGTGGCGAGGATGATTTCATCAAAGGTATCGAGTGGCTTTTTCTCGCGCTTCTGACGAAAGAGAAATGAATTGCCCAGATTTTTTCCAAAATGGGTCAGCGCGGCCCGGATCTCAGATTGAAACAGGACAATGATGCCAAACCCGACATAAAACATCGCTGTTCGCATCAAAAACTGTAGCGTGTCCAGATGGAGTACTTTTGAAACAACATACAGCACCGCGACCACGGCAATCCCAGTCGCCATTTGCACGGCGCGGGTATCCCTGACCAGCTTGAGAATCTCATAGATGATGATAAATACCAGAACAATATCAATGAGATGCGTGATCCAAGACTGGGCAAATGGGCGCTGAAGTTGCAGGTACTCCAACCACTCCATCATTATCGAGTCATCTCCCTTCCCAAGATGTTCAGAGAACACCTTGGTATCGAATAGTGCAACCAGTTGCGGTGTAGTGTGATTTCAACCAAAGAAGATAAATCTTATTATTGTGGTACAGGTGAGGATAATCAAGTTGCGTTCCAAAACCAAATAAAACCTACGGACAAATTGATTTTTTACCTTACCACTTGTTTTTCAATGATTTATAACGAACGAGCCTGTGCATTGCCGCTGGTTGATCAGTCAAATTCCGGCCTTTTTGAGGAATTCCGGCCTTCATCTTCAAAAAAATGGAATTTTGTGTTCGCGGAAAGGAACCCGCACGAGTGAGGTGTGAAATGGGGGGTGCGATGCGTGCGATCCGTTGAAACGTTGCATACTTTCGGCTCTGAGTTCTTGAAAAAGACGCGATTCCCCACGCACTCCCACGCCCTGACGCCTTGTTTTTTTGGAGCGAACCACCAATAATCCGCCGTTTTCGAGATCTACCGGATCATTCACATGATTCTGACTTCCGTTCAGGGTTCTTCATGTCATCAAACGTCTTGTCTCAACCCGTTTCAACCAGTGACCGACTGCAACATATTGCACAGCGGATCCGAGTACCATCAGGATTTGTGTTAAGCGGCCTCTATCTGTATTTTGCCCGACCTTCCCTGCTGGTGGTGGTGATTGGCGGTGTGATTTCCCTGCTTGGGCTCTTGACCCGAGCCTGGGCGTCAGGTCACCTGCGAAAAAATGAAACACTTGCCACCAGCGGTCCATACGCATTGACCCGCAACCCACTCTATCTCGGGAGCTTCCTGATGGGTATCGGATGTGCGGTGGCTGGCGGCAACCTCTGGATTGCACTGGGGCTGATTGCTTTTTTCCTCATGATCTATCTGCCAGTCATGCAGGCCGAAGCCCGTCACCTGACTCAGATTTTCCCTGATGACTATCCAGTATATGCAACTCAGGTGCCGTTGCTTCTGCCGAAGTTAACGGTCTTGCCAGCAGCCTTACAGTCCCCCTTTAACCTTCAACTCTATCTTCGCTATCGTGAATACCGGGCGGCTCTGGGGCTCTTTGCGGTGTTTGCGTTCCTGGCGATTCGGATGTACGAGAAATTCTGATTGAATGAAGAATGAAGAAAGTGATTAGTGGTTAGTTTTTGGTTCTTCTTCGAAAGTATTGATTTCTAACCACTAATCACTAACCACTAATCACTAACCACTAATCACTAACCACTAAGGGAGCGTTAAAAAATAAGTTCCTGGGGCGCGTTCTGCCACGTCCAGGTTTTGGTCTTGCACCGCGAAGCGTTGCCGTTCGGATAGCCGGTCGGTTGGCCGCTTTGGGCCTACCACCGGATCCAAAGGCCTGATTCCCAAACGAAAACGGGAAGTTGATTTTTTACAGTCCCTAACCATATTCTTCATTCTCAATTCTTCATTCTTATGCCTGCACGACTTTTGGATCAGACGTTTCTTCATCGTGGACGTGTTTTTGACGTCTCGCACGACTCGATTGAACTTGAATCCGGCCTGAGGGCTGAAATTGATATCGTCCATCACAACGGCGGGGCGGCAGTGTTACCACTTTTTGAAAACGGCGATGTCCTGCTGGTGAAACAATATCGCCACCCAGCCAAAGAAGTTTTGACCGAAATTCCAGCCGGACGCCTTGAACCCGGCGAAGACCCGCTCCTGGCCGCCGAACGCGAGCTTGAAGAAGAAACCGGCTGGAAAGCAGGAAAGATTGAATTTTTGACAAAGTTCTATGCCCTGCCGGGATATAGCACTGAGGTTCTCTATTGCTATCTGGCAACGGACTTAACGCCGGGCACGACGCAACTTGATGAAGATGAAGAGATTAATCTGCTTCGTGTCCCATTTTCCGAAGCACTTCGCATGGTCGAAGCTGGGGAAATTAAAGACGCCAAAACGATGATGTCAGTGCTGCTCACCGCCCGGAGAATGGCAAGGTGACAGAGTGACAAATGACAAGGTGACATCTGACAAAGTGACAAGGTGACAATGGTTGGCTAAGTGCTTATTTGTCACCTTGTTATCGTGTCATTTGTCACCCTGTCACCCTGTCACCTTGTCCCCTTGTCATTCTCTCACTTCTGCGCTGACGGAATGCCGTTTGTCGCGGCCCATTCGCTGATGTCTCGTCGGTTGATCGCCGCAGCCATCAAATCCGGAAATAAATCGGGTGTGCAGGCAAACGCCGGTACGCCCAAAGCTGCAAAATGCGCCGCGTTGTTGTGGTCATAACAGGGGGCACCGCTGTCACTGAGCGCCAGGAGCGCCACCACCTGCACGCCTGAACCCACCAGATGTGCGACACGTCGGCGCATTTCTTCCTGATTTCCACCTTCATACAAATCACTGATCAATACCAGAATTGTTTCCTGCGGGCGTCGAATCAGATTCTGGCAATAGGCCAGCGCCCGGTTAATGTCGGTGCCACCGCCAAGTTGTGTTCCAAAAAGGACTTCGACCGGATCCTGGAGCTTTTCCGTCAAATCGACAATGGCGGTATCAAACACCACCAGACTGGTCGAAACCGCTGGAAGCGAAGCCAGCACCGCCGCAAAAATACTCGAATACACCACCGACGTCGCCATCGAGCCACTCTGATC
Organism: Acidobacteriota bacterium; assembly: GCA_016208495.1. Lineage (NCBI taxonomy): Bacteria > Pseudomonadati > Acidobacteriota > Acidobacteriota bacterium. Next base: position 63,226 of record JACQXX010000095.1, read on the forward strand.
AACACACAGCACAATGTCCCGAAGTGAAGACCGCTTGCGACCATACCCAATGCGAACTTCGGGAATGATGGTCCGATATTCCTTCTGGTAGTTCTTCAAATTAGCCTTGATCGTTCGATTCCAGTCAATTTCATTGTGGCGTGGACGGCGATTTCGAATGGCCCGGTTCAGACTCCCCAGAACCGCCTGCCGGGTCGGATTGGCCAGCTTGCGCTGCAAATCTTCAACCACTTTGCGAACCACCATCCGGGCCGTGTCTTTGGTTTTTCCGGGCATCACGTGACTGAGTGAAACCAGCGTTGCAACGAGATGCACATCGGCTTCGACCGCTTCCAAAAGTTCGGGTTCCATCAGCATTTGCCGGAGGTTCAACCGCTCAAGCGCATCCTTTTGCATCACGCGCACAACCGACGTCGGAAAATAGGTTCGAATGTCTCCCAGCCAGCGAGCCACTTTCGGTGCCGACCCGCCCAATCCGGCGCTGCGTGGGGCGGGCTGCACGCCATCTCCGCCCATATCGCCTCCGGCACCATAGAGCGCCTGAAGTGCCTGGTCAATCGTGACGTCGGTTCCGGTGAGGCAGGCACCCGTACCGTCAGCCGGTCCGCCGCCTAAAATCAATCGCCATCGGCGAAGGCGTTCTTCTTCAGAAAAATTTGGAGTTGAGGATGTTTGGTCAGGCATAGGAATCAGGGTTCAGGGTTCAGGGTTCAGGGTTGTTGAGTATCATTAAATCGTATACAGGAAAGTATCATAAATTGTATACACCGTTATATATCAAGGAAATGACCCGGATAAAAGATTAACCAGAAAAATCGTGCGGAGTTGAT
>JACQXX010000096.1 GCA_016208495.1 Acidobacteriota bacterium
AAATGGGTACTCCTGCCGATGTACCAGCCTGATCAATTAAATATCTTGGTACCAAGCCCTAAACCCCGAATCTTGACAGGATGACAAGATGACAAGATGACAAGATGATTGATTTCATCCCTCATCCCTCATCCCTCATCCCTTCCAAAAAACCCCGAACCCTGATTGAAAAGGTCAACCCAATGCTCAAGGTTTTAGTTGTAGATGATAACCCGATGATGCGGCGGCTCTTGATCAATTTGCTGTCGGAATTTGATCCGATTGTTCACGAATGTGGCGATGGGGTCGGGGCTCTGGCTGCTTATCAAAAGACCCATCCTGATCTGGTGTTAATGGATATTGAGATGCCGCTTCAGGACGGATTGACCAGCACGCGTCAGATTCTGGACTTTGACCCAAAAGCTGTGGTGGTGATCGTGACCAAATATCGTGATGAACGGATTCGGGAAAAGGCTCATCAGGCAGGAGCCTGTAATTTGTTGGGAAAAGAAAATTTACTTGGGTTGCCTGAACTCATTCGTCTTACCTTAGGTCTCACCCATGAACTCAAATCTGATTGCTGAAAAAAGGCTAAAAAATTTAAGGATGAGTTAAATCATCTCGGTTTTGCGCATGTGGCAGAACAAGGGGAATTCAAAGCTATCGCACTTTGTCATTTATCACCTTGTCACCTTGTCACCTTGTCATTTACCAGTTTCTTGGAGGTCCCATGAGTGTTTCGTCACGCCACTCTGCCCAGCTTCGTCCGTTCGGATTGTTTCTTCTGCTTGCTCTTCCAACCCTTTCGTTTGGCCTCTTTACCTCATTGACTTCAAAGTCAGAGGGGCCAGCCCACCATCAGTCTCAAATTCAATCGGAAATTCTTCCAGCCACACTTCAATCAAGTAAAAATCAAAATCGGATCATTCCTGGTCCGGAAGGAAGTTTTTTTCGCGTTGATGGTCATGCGCTGGTGCAGGTTTTGCCAAATGGGGAACGGTCCGTTTGGCATGAATTTTCCGAAACCGAAGCCGTCAATACACAGCTTTTAGATGTTGATGGGACGCTTTATGGGACAACTCAAACTGGCGGGGCGCAAAACCTGGGGACTCTTTTTGGCTTTAACCCCCAAACTGGCGAAGTGATGACCATCTGGAATTTTGGTGGACTGGACGGTGCCCGCCCGGCAGGGAATCTGATGGCCGACCACCAGGGAAACATCTATGGCACGACGCTCAACGGTGGTGAAGATGACCACGGGGTTGTCTTTCGAATCAAGCTGGATGGAACTGGCTATAAACCGGTGTTTCATTATCTGAAAAGTGATGGGTATGACCCCACTGCCGGTTTGATTTTGCTCGCGGATGGCAGCGTCACGCCTGTGATCAACCCGACTGAACCGGAAAGCCAGCAATCTGAATCACAACGGGGCGAATTTCAACCGGCGGCGACGTTTATGGTGGCCAATGCTACCGATCTGGTCAACGCCATCAACACCGCCAACTCGAACAATCAAGCGGATGTGATCAACCTCACGGCCAACATTGGTCTGACGTCGGCGCTTCCGACATTTGCGAGCGACAGTGGAAATTCGACCACTATCAACGGTGGTGGTTTTACTGTTTTCAGGGCTGGCGGCTCGCTTCGCATTTTTACAGTGGGTGGCGGTGCCGTCGTCAGTATGAACAATCTGACGATTTCCGGCGGAAGCACTGGCGGCTTTGGTGGAGGGATTCTCAACCAGGGAAATCTCACCATCTCGAATTGCCAGATTTCCGGAAACAGTGGGAGCCGGGGTGGCGGCATTCGGAACCAAAGCTCCTTGACGATGACGGATTGCACAATTTCAGGAAATATCGCATCCCAGGAGGGTGGTGGCGCCAGCTTTGAATTTGGAACGTCTATCGTTTCGAATTGTACCTTTACCGGCAATACTCAAACCGATGGCGGCGCTGGAAGCGGGGGTGGTGTTTCTCATACCCAGGGCGGAAACGTGTTTTTGACAAATTGCACCATTACCGGCAACTTGGCAGCATCAATTCATGGTGGCGCCGGAATCAGCATCATTCTTGGATCGGGTGGAATCAACCTGGCAAACTGCACCATCACCAGCAATACCACAGGCGGTCCTGGGGATGGCATTCGAAATTTTGTTGGCGCGCTTAATTTGAGAAATACCATTATTTATGGGAATGGAGATAGCGAGATTGACGGTGGGGTTTCTTTCGCCGCCAATAATCTGGTTGGAAGCAACGGTACGGGAGGTATTTCCAATGGCGTCAATGGAAACATTGTCGGACCAGATCCCCTCCTGGGGCCACTCGCCAGCAATGGTGGCCCAACCCAGACTCACGCCATCGGTTGTGCCAGCCCGGCTCGCGATGCTGGAACAACCGTTGGTACACCCACCACTGATCAACGTGGCGTGACCCGCGACGCAGCACCCGACATCGGCGCCTTTGAAGGCCCGCTTGTCGTTTCGATTGGGGCACCCTCCGTTGCTTCGTTTGATTCTCCGGGGTTGGTTTCATTCCCGGTGACCTATAGTGGAGCGTCTTCCGTCAATTTGACGAATGCGGCAGTCACGGTGAATACCACGGGCAGTGTGGTTGGCACCGCCAATGTCACCAACGGCACGACTTCGACGCCAACTGTAACGGTCAATGTGACGAGTGGCGCCGGGACAGTGGGGATTTCGATTGCGGCTGGAACCGCGACCGCCACCTGTGGCAATGGCACGACGAGTGCTGCCGCCGCCGGGCCGAGCGCCACGGCAACCGTCACTGTCCCCAATCATGGGGTAGCCGAGGCTGGCGCCAATCAGACGGTTTGCGCCAGCAGCCCCGCCGTTACCTTAAATGGATCATTCAGTGGTGGTGCAACCAGTGCTACCTGGAGTGGTGGGGCTGGAACATTCAACCCAAATACCTCAACACTGAATGCCATCTACACACCGTCTGCTGGTGAAATCGCGGCTGGAACGGTCACCCTGACCTTGACCACCAACGATCCACCCGGTTCGGCTTTGCCAGGCAGCGACACCGTGACCATTACTATCAACCCGGTGGCCACAGTCGAAGCCGGAAACCCTCAAACAGTGTGTGCCTCCACTGGCGTGACGCTGGCTGGAATGGTTGGCGGTTCGGCATCAAACGGTACGTGGAGCGGCGGGGCTGGTAGCTTTAACCCGAATACGAATGCCTTGAACGCCGTCTACACGCCGTCGGCGGGTGAAATTTCAGCCGGAACCGTGACGTTGACCCTGACCACCAACGATCCAACTGGGCCCTGTGGATCCGTAAGCGACACCGTGACCATTACAATTAACCCGGTGGCAACCATTGATGCTGGAAGTCCGCAAACGACCTGTGCTGATAACCCGGCAGTCACTCTGGCGGGCGTCATCGGTGGAACCGCCAGCAATGGCACCTGGAGCGGCGGGGCCGGAAGTTTCAATCCAAATGCCAGCACGTTGAATGCTGTCTACACACCGTCGGCAGGTGAAATTTCAGCCGGAACGGTGACGTTGACTTTGACGACGAACGACCCAGCCGGCCCATGTGGTCCTGTGAGCGACACGGTTGTCATTACTATCAGTCCAGTCGCTATGGCTGAAGCTGGAAATCCGCAAACGGTATGTGCCTCCAGTCCGGCTGTTACGCTGGCTGGAACGGTTGGCGGTTCAGCCTCAAGCGGCACCTGGAGCGGTGGCGCCGGGAGTTTCAATCCAAATGCTTCAACGTTGAATGCGGTCTATACACCGTCTGCTGGTGAAATCACGGCTGGAACAGTCACATTGACCCTGACCACCAACGATCCTGCCGGGCTCTGTGGCGCGGTGAGTGACACTGTGACCATTACAATTGATCCAGCCGCCACAGTGGATGCCGGTCCAAATCAGGGTATTTGTGTTGGTTCACCGGTTCAGCTTGCTGGCATCGTAGGTGGTGCCGGGTCAGGTGGCACCTGGAGCGGCGGTGCTGGTTCGTTTTCGCCAAATGCCAGTACGCTCAACGCCATGTACACACCTTCACCTGGCGAAATGGCAGGCGGCGGTGTGGTGTTAACGCTGACCACGAGTGATCCAGTCGGATCGTGCGGCCCGGTGAGCGATACCGTGATGATTATGATCAATCCAGAACCAACGGTTGATGCTGGAACGCCACAGACAATCTGTTCAGATAGCTCCGTCACGCTCAACGGAAGCATCGGCGGTGCCGCGACGAGTGCCACATGGAGCGGCGGCGGAAGTTTTTCACCGAACGCCAATACTTTGAATGCCCTCTACACTCCGTCAGCGGCTGAAATTGCGGCTGGAACGGCAACGCTGACTTTGACCACAAACGATCCACCGGGTGCTTGTTCGTCAGTTTTCGATACCGTAGTTATTACCATTGACCCCCGCGTCACGGTTGATGCAGGAACCAATCAGACGCTGTGTGCTGACAACCCGATGGTTACCCTGAACGGAAGTATCAGCGGCAGTGCCACTTCGGCCACCTGGAGCGGCGGCAGTGGATCATTTTTGCCCAATGCCAGTGCCCTCAACGCTGTCTATATGGCCACATCGGCTGAAATGCAGTCGGGCAGCGTCACTTTCACTCTGACCACCAACGATCCAGCAGGTGTCTGTGGACCGGCCAGCGATTCAGTCACCATTTTCTTTATCAATTGCGGGAGCGATACCGTGTTATGGGTGGCTGACACCAACAATAATCGCATTCAACGGTTCGATGGTCAGAACTGGTTGGTGGTGGGAGGCGGAACCGTCGGTTCCGGCGACGGTCAGTTCCGTCAACCTGAAGCCGTGGTCGCGAGTTCCGACAGCCAGCGGGTGTATGTGGCTGACACCGGAAACAATCGCATTCACTGGTCAACCGATGGTGGAAATACCTGGGCGAACTTTGCCGTCAACGGCACGGGACTCAATCAGGTTCGGTCACCAAAAGGTCTGGCCTACGACGCGCTTGGAAATCTGTATGTCGCAGATACTGGAAACGGGCGGGTGCTGCGGTTTAGTGCTGGTCTTCCAGGAAATGCGGTTGTGATTGCCTCAAATGGAACCGCAAGCGGTCAGATTATGAGCCCCCACGGAATGGTGATTGATGGCACGTTCCGGCTGTTTGTCACCGATGAAGCCCAGAGCCGAATTCTGCGAATCAACAATGCCAGCACGGTGACGACTTCGACCACCGGTTCCATCATTTCCGCCAAAGGAGTCGGGCTCAATCACGTGATGAATCCGCAGGGGTTGGCGCTTGACCCGGCGGGGAATCTTTTTGTGGCCGACACTGGAAATTCGCGCATCTTGCGGTGGGCCAATGCCAACCCGGCCACTGGCACCGCCTGGGCCTTGACCGGAAGTGCCCTGGGCCAGGTCAATCGTCCAGAAGGCGTGGCGATTAAATTTTTCCAGAATGGGCCATTGAGTGGTGATTTGTTGCTGGTGGTGAGTGATACCAGCAACAACCGGATCCAGGGTCGGTTTCTCTCCGCCGGCCCGTGGAATCTGGTCGGAGCACCAAATGGCATCGGCAGTGGCATCGGGCAATTCCGGAGCCCGTCCAAGGTCCGGTAAGGCACTCATAAGCGCCAGGATAAGGATCTTAGGCCCGCAGGGTCGTTGTGTAATAGCCGTGGTGCGCAGCCCACGGTCATAATCCGGTGGTGTAAGCCCAAAATAGCCGTGGTGCGCAGCCCACGGTCATAATCCGGTGGTGTAAGCCCAAAGCGGCCAACCGACCGGCTATCCGAACCGCAACGCTTCGTGGTGCAAATTAAAAACCTACCCGTGAAAGGTTTCAAGGAGGAGGTGGTTCAACGCAACGGCGCCCTTACACTTCTTTCGTTCTTTGACTGGTTTCCAAAGGAGGTCTCCATGAGCAGTCCAACCACTCAACCGAACACCGGTATTCGTCGTAACTGGGAAGGATGGAGTCTATCGGGGGTATTGGTCCTGCTGACAATCGGAATTGTCGGAATGCAAACTCCCTCGTCACAGGCAACTTCGGGGCGAGTCCCGTCGAAAGGGCAAAAAGTGTCGCTGACAGTCAGTCCTTCAGCCTGCACGATTACAGTCAACAGTCCCGTCCAGGAAGTTACGCTTGCCGCACCGGAAGGAGTGCGCAACGGCAATTGCACGCTGGGCGAGGCGATTCTGGCGGCCAATGGGAACCCGAACATCACGGAATGTCCGTGCGCGGGTGGCAGTCCGGTGACGATTCAGTTACAGGCTGGAATGACCTACACCTTGACGACTGTGGCCACGACGCTCTATGGACCGACAGGACTGCCGGCAATTTCCAGCACCATCGTGATTGAAGGCAACGGCGCCGTCATCGAGCGAAGCAGTCTCGGTGGAACACCAGCCTTCCGGTTGTTTTCCATTGCGGGCACGATCAACGGCGTTCAGGCGGTTGAAACAAATCCGGATTCGACAACTCCGGCGCCGAATACCTTGCTTCCAGCGGGGAATTTAACTCTGCGCACTGTGACGCTACGCAATGGTCTGACGCTGGGCGGCCTCGCGATTGGAAACGGTGGTGGCGGGCTTGGGAGTGGCGGGGCCATCTTCAACGCTGGTTCACTGACGATTGATTCCTGTACCCTCTCGGGCAACCAGGTCGTTGGAGGCGGGTCGTTTTGTTGCGAACCCGGCGGCGGCGGCGGCGGCATGGGCGGATTGGGTGGACCTGGGGCTGTTGGAATTGGTGGCGGTGGCGGTGGCGGCATGGCAGGTTCCGGTGCCGGCAGTACCATCATGAGAACTGGTGGCGGCGGCGGCGGGACAGTCAACAACGGAAACAGTAACAGCTCTGGCGGAAGTCTCAATGGCGGGAATGGCGGTCTCAGCGCCAATGGGAGCCCTGGAGGGTTTGGTGGAGGTGGCGGCGGGAACGGAAGATTTCCTGGCATTGGGGGCGCTGGCGGATTTGGCGGCGGCGGTGGTGGCGCGATAGATGGAATTGGAGGAAACGGAGGGTTCGGCGGCGGCGGCGGCGCCGGGGGTGGCGCATTCAACCCTGGCATCGGGGGTTTTGGCGGCGGTGGCGGTGGCCAACAAAGCGGTCTCGGCGGCAATTTAGGTGGGTTTGGCGGTGGCTTTGGGGGAAGCAATGGTGGTGGCGGTGGCGGACTGGGCGGGGCAGTTTTTTCAACCGGGATGCTCGACTTAACCAATTCGACCCTATCTGGCAATTCAGCGGTTGGAGGTTTTACGAGTTTTGCCCAATCTGGAAGCGGATTGGGTGCTGGTCTCTTCGTCCGCAACGGAACCACAACCGTTGCCAACTGTACCTTCAACAACAACACGGCTTCACGCGGAAACGGCGCTCAGATCGGTGCCCATGCCGGCGGATGTCTCTACGTGCTGGGCGATGGGGAAACGGCCACCGTGACCGTGGTCAATTCGATTTTTGCGAACTCGACGAGTATTGACGGTGGTGTCACCGATGCCTTTATCAACACCATCAACTCCGGAACGGTGACGCAAACCGGAAATGCCACCAATCTCGTCGAAGTCAATGGTGGCGGTGCCAATGCCTTGCTGGGTGTTACTCAAATGGCTGACCCGAACCTGGAGGTCCTGGCGCTCAACGGCGGGCTAACCGAAACTCATTTACCGCAACCGGGAAGTCCGGTCATCAATAACGGTTCCGGCAGCCGTCCAAACAATGTGGATCAACGCGGCCTTTCCGCGTCCTGCCGGGCTGACATTGGGGCGGTTGAAATTCAGGGGATGGTTCCATCCATCTCGGCGGTATTAAGCAGCGGCGAAACGATTTGTAATGGAAGCCTGGCAACCCTCACCGTGACGGTCACTGGCGGGACAGCGCCATATAGCGTCATGGTTGCAAACTATGGGTTTGTCGGTGTGCCAGACACCAATCCCTTTACCTTTAACGTCAATCCGGCCAGCGACACCACCTACGCCATTGACACAGTGGCCGATGCCAACGAGTGCGCCGGATCATCAAGCGGGAGTGCCACGGTGATCGTGAGATTGCCGCCGGTGGCAAAAGCAGGAGTCTCGCAGACGATCTGCGAATTTGGGACCACCACCACCTTGGTGGGTAATTCGCTTTCGCCCCATGAAACTGGCCTGTGGAGCGTCGTGAGCGGCGGAACCGGCACCCTGAGCAATGCGACTAATCCGAATACTACGTTTACGCATACGGGCGGCGCTGGGCCGATTACGCTTCGGTGGACAGTGTCCAATCCCCCCTGTCTGGCGGCGATGGCGGAGGTGACGATTACCATTCAACCTCCGGCCACGGTCAATGCCGGACCGGATCAAACCGTCCTGACAACCAATCCGACGGCAATGCTGGCGGCCACCTTCGGGAACGGTGCCACCAGCGGAATATGGACCGGCGGAGCAGGGGTGTTTACCGACGCTTCGGACCCGAACACAACCTACACGGCGACGCAGAGTGAAAGCAACGCGGGAATGATCACGTTGACCTTCACGACCGACGATCCACCGGGGCCCTGTGGTCCAGTCAGTGATTCGGTGACCATTTTCTTGCGCAACCCGGTGGGATTGATGGTGGCTGACACGACCAATCATCGGATCCAGGGCTTTGACGGCACACAGTGGATCATTATCGGTGTTGGGACGATTGGCACCGGTCCCGGCCAGTTCCGATTGCCCGAAGCCGTGACCTGCAGCCCCAATATTCAACGGATTTATGTGGCCGATACGGGCAATAACCGCATTCAGTGGTCAACGGATAGTGGCGCAACCTGGGCGAACTTTGCGACACTGGGTTCCGGGTTGAATCAGGTTCGTGTGCCGCAAGGACTTGCGCTTGATGGAGATGGCAACCTGTATGTATCGGATACCGGAAATGGTCGGGTGCTGCGTTTCAATGGAGGCGTGCCGGGCGCCGGTGTCGTGATTGCCACCAACGGTGCCGCGAGCGGACAGGTTGGGAGCCCACGTGGTCTGGCGATTGATGCGACATTTCGATTGTTTGTAACGGATGAAAGTAACAGTCGCATTCTGCGTATCAGTAATGCCAACACGACGGTAAGTGGGACGAGTGGAACCATTCTGGCCTCATTTGGAACCGGCATGAACCAGGTGAAGAACCCACAGGGAATCACCATTGACGACACTGGAACACTCTTTGTGGCGGATACGGGGAATTCACGCATCCTGCGCTGGGCCAATGCCAACCCGGCGAGTGCGTCAACGATGGCATTGACTGGCTCAGGATTGGGTCAGGTCAATCGTCCGGAAGGGGTCACGATCAGCCAGTTCCTCAATGGACCATTGTCAGGGGCTCCAGTCTTGATCGTAGGCGATACCTCAAACCATCGCATCCAGGGCCGGTTTCTCCCAACCGGGCAGTGGAATTTGATTGGCTCGCCAAACGGCATTGGGACTGGAGTGGGGCAATTCCGGTCGCCATCGAAGATCAGGTAACAAGAAAAGATTTGGAGTGCGGGGATTTGTCCCCGCACTCCAAATTGTTTTTCCAGGGTCTAGGGTTTATTGTTCTCCGGGGCTTTTTTGGCCCGACCAACTGGGCGAGCTTGAACCGTTGTCCCAAAATCCGCCAGCATCGGGCTGGTTTTCCCGTAAAACCCCTTGAGCGAATCACTGTCTTTGCTCAAATCGGCTTCGCATTTAGTGAAATGTTCGGAATAGGCATCATAGGCTCGCTCAGCTTGACGCATAAAATTTTCATAGGTCAATCGTAACTCCTCCAACTGTTGCCGGGCAGTACGGCGTTCATCTTCTTTCAAGCGTGGTGGAAAATCAGGTTCAGCTTTATGTTTGGCAATGCCATCCGCCATTCGTTCCAACCGTTGAACCAGAGCATCATATTCTCTGGATGTCAGCTTTCGCGGCATAAACAAGCTCCTTTGTTTGATTTCAATTGAAGTTCCCATTCAGTGGAATGGCTTTTCCAGATCAAAGATTGGATAAAACACGTCAAAATATGCACCGTGCCTGACACAGAATATCCATTTCCGTTGGAAAAAAACACCTTTCTTTTGAGTGACGAAGCAGTTTTTAAGAAAGAATGGACATTCCACACAAAGAAATGACCTTTCCTTATAAAAGAAATGGCATTCTTGATCAAAAAAAGAACATTCTGTTAGAAGTTTATTCCGAATAGAACAAATTTTGGAGTGCGGTGACTTGTCACCGCACTCCAAAGGAAGGAGCTATCGCCGGTAATGATTTCACGATGCGGACGGTTTCAAGGCTGACGGTGATGACTTGTTTGACCAGCCGGACGATATATTCCGGGTCGTCCAGCCGGTTTGGGTCGTTGGTGATGCCGCTCCGGGCATCGGTCGAGACTTGATACTGGTCAATCACCCATTCCAACGCAGAGCGATTACCCAACCGATAGTCATAACATTCCGGCGGGATGCCTTCGAGCGTCAGGAAGTCATTGTAAATCAGGGCGGTTTTGTCTTTTGAAAGCTTCATCTTCTCGACGCGCCACGACAGCGGCAGGTCTTCGCGTTCGACGTGACGGAGCCGGTATTCCGGCTGTTGTTCATATTCGACATGCAGTGTGGCAAGTTGCCGCCCGGCTTCGACAAAGCCCCAAAACTCCGGCGCAAAGGGGAGGCGCGGCAATTCGCGTTTCAGGTTGGCGGCATAGCGTTCGCGATATTCGGGATGATGCAGCAACCCATAGACATAATGGAAAATATCCCATTTGGTAAGGTTCTGGTCTTCGTAGTGGGTGCGGAATTGCTCAAGCGCCCAGTCCGTGATGTTCTCGCGCCGGTTGGAGCCGTCTTCTGAGTAAGTGTAGAAGGGAAAACTTTGAGTCGTGCAGCCAGGGCTTACCAAATGTAAATCCGGTAAAATATTGACCAGCATCACCATAAATGGCTTTTCTGAGCCCGAATCTGTTAAGCAAATTACTTGATTTTCCTTTTCTGAATTTGGGTTTGGGAAAATAGAAGGGAATTGATACCGACGTTCGTTCAGGTACTGATCAAAGTAAAAAACTGCTTTTGTAAAAGGGCGATATAGAGCCGAACGAATGTGTGTTTCATCAAATTCAATACTCAGATTTCTTTCAAGGTATCTCTTCAGCCCCTCTGACCAACTGATTTTCTTGTCGTCATTCAACACAAAGTCATCAATTTTAGTCCCTTTGGATTGACGGCTCCATTTGAAAACCTGTTCATTGTAGGTCTCGATCATTCGTTTGATATTTGAACTCAACTCATTACGGTTAAAGTTGTATGCCCAGTCATCCCGTGAGGTGGCGACTCCACGACCGTAATTTTTGAAAATTGCCTGAACATTTGTCTCTTTGGCCGCCTTTAACTCCTTTGTTCCCATTGGAATGAAGGTATCAAATTCTGAATGCAATCCTTCAGTCAGCCAGGTATGGTTGTCATCAGGCGAAAGCAATTGCCAATTAACCTTTCCAGCCGAACTTTTATCTTCAAGAAAGTGATACTTTTCTTCCTTGCGCCAGAATTCATCGGTTCGGGTATAAAAAATCTGCGGTTTTCCAGTTCGTTCTTTGCGCTTTACAAGGATATTGATGCTTACGCCAACCTGAATTCCAAAAACATTGTGGGTTGTACCAGAGATCTTCGGGTTTTTGCGCACGTTGCCGCCTAAATCCAGGCAGTAGAGTGCATCAAAATTCTGCTCAAGATGTTTGCGCATGCCGTCAAACGCAATCTGATCAAGAAAGCTGTTATTGGTGACGAGCGCGACGATTCCTTCTTTACCGATTCGGTCGCTTGCCCAGCGAATGGCTTTCACATACGGGTCAGACAGCGAGTTTTTATTGGTCGCGGCTGAATCCTTCGCGTAGGTCTCAGCCACGCGTTTATCCATCACCTTGTACTTGCGGTTTTTGTTGTTGTCGTTTTCATTCAACTGTCCGACGTTATAGGGCGGGTTGCCGATGATGACAAAGAGCGGCGTCTGTTTTTGCTTTTCAACCCGCGCCGTGTTTTCGGCATTCATAAAGGCAAAGGCGGTTTGCGAGCCTTCCGCCAGTTCAAAGGTGTCTACCAAACAGATGCCTTCAAAGGGTTCGTAACTGCCGACGCGCTCGACATATTCGTGTTCGATATTCATTGATGCGATGTAGTACGGCAGGAGCATAACTTCGTTACAATGCAGTTCGTGTTTGTATTTGTGCTCCAGGGCCGATTTGCGGATTTCACATATCACGCGCACGATGAAGTTGCCCGTTCCGACAAATGGGTCCAGGATGTGAACGCCTTTGTCGCTGAGTGAGCGGCCAAACTCTTTCTGCAGAATCTCTTCCACCGACTTGACCATAAAATCCACAATCGGCTGGGGTGTGTAAACAATGCCGTGGGTGTCGGCCACCTTGACCGAAAACCCCTGGAAGAACTTTTCATAGACGGTGTTGAGAAACGTCTGTTTCTGCCCGTAGTCGTCAATCGTGGCCGCCGCCACTTCAATCGCTTTGTAAAAGCGATCCAGACTCTTTAAAAACTCGTCACGGTTGAAGGCTTTGGAGGTCAGCGCGTAGATGACCTTTTCAATTTCATGGGCAATCACATTGCGGTTGGCAAAGTCTGGATTGTTGAAGACCCGCCGGAAAATGCGTTCGGTGAGCAGGTGCTGAATCAACATTTCCTCAACCGCCGCTTCCGACAAATTGGGGTTGACCGACTGGCGGCACAGTTCGACAAAACCAGCGAAGGCATCAATGAATTTCCGGTTGGTTTTGCGTTCGGTTTCGATCAGCTTGAGGACACTTCCGGCGAGTTCGGGCACGCGGTCTTTAAACTCTTCGACCGCCTGACCCCATTCGGCATAGGCGGGCGGCACATATTCGAAGAATCGTTTCAGAACACCGACGAGTTGTTCGGGCTGACGAAGATTGACGACTTGAACCTCTTTTCCAGCCTGCCACAAAATGGCCTCGGTTGGTTTTTGGAAGAGGATGTTTTCTTTGGGATAGCCGACATCAAACTTTTTCCTGGCTTCTTTGCGGAGGTCGTCCTTTTCGTCCTTGGCTTCCCAAATCCCGTGGGTGAGGTAAAACGGGTCAATAATCGCTCCATCGGCATGGAGTGGATATTGCCCGGAACGTTTGATTGGATACTGGGGAACCAGGGTCAACCCGGTTTTGGTGCAGCAATATTCCAGCAGCGACTGAAAGGGAACGCTCACCGCACCTTCGTGTCTGGCATCAACGGCGGCAAATTGTTCGAGGCGGTGGTAGTAGTCCTTAACAGGTTTTTGATTCGGGTTGAGTGGAAGGTTGAGCATAAATCAGGGTTCGGGGTTCGGGGTTCAGAAGTCAGGGTTCAGGGTTCAGGGTTCAGGGTTCAGGGTTTAGGGTTCAGGGTTCAGGGTTCAGGGTTTAGGGTTCAGAAGTCAGGGTTCAGATCGAAACTCTCATGAAGAAAACGCTTTGAGGCAAAGACAGCAAAAAGGTGGAAGATGTGCTGTCATTCTATAGAAACGGCAAGAAAAAATACAACCAGGGATTTTCTTTGGAGTGCGGGGACTTGTCACCGCTTTTCCATAAGCCGACTTGTCGGCAGAAAAGTCGCTGAGTACCAAAGCGGTGATAAGTCCCAGCACTCCAAAGAAATGGCTTTTTCCAGTTGGATTGAAATGTTTTTCCAAATCTGTAATAAGAAAGTGAAAACACTCACATTCAGGCAAATCCATAAAATCGAGCACCCAAAATCTATTACCCCCAATTTGAAGAATGAAGACTCCGAGGGCTGAAAACCCATTGAAGCCCTGAGCTTCAAACCAGAGGTAACCGACCGGCGTGCCTTCACCGTTGCCCTGGAGGATCTATGCCGCAATCCCCCCGGTTGATTGGAATCATTGCCATTGGTTTGTTCTTTGGCATCACCCTTGAATTGACACTGGTTGCAAGTCAAGCTGAATCTCAGCCCGGATTGGGTTCAAGTCATTTCAAAGCTGAACGTGCCACCCCAACCTTCATCGGTGAAAAAGCGATTGAACATTTGAAGCAGAATGGATCCTACGACTCACTGGCGGAGGCAGTGACCGCCGCACGCTATGGGGTGAACTGGGCGGAGCATCCCCGATTCAAGCGGTTAAACGGGGCCTATGAAGCTGAAAATCCGGCCCAGGGGTTTACCAGCTACTTCACACCTGAAGGCGTGCATCTGATTGACGGAAAAAGCGGGAATCCAGGATGGTTTCTGGAATTGAAGCTACGCGGAATCGGCTATGGAAGCCAACTGGCTGAAATCTCCTCGGGCACGCCAACCGTGGTGACGAATCGGGTGGAACTGGTTCGAAATTCTTCATTCGAAATTCTTCATTCTTCATTCAAAGAATGGTTCGTCAACGGTCCGCAGGGACTCGAACATGGCATGGTGATCTCAGAGCGACCTGGGAAGAGTCAGAATGCCGAAAATCTGCGGGTGGTGTTTGACCTGGAGGGAAGCTTAAAAGCGCAAGGGGTAGACAATGGCCAGGCGGTGGAATTTCTCAATTTGGACGGGGACCGGGTGCTGCGCTATGACCAGCTCAAAGTCAACGACGCGACGGGGCGGGCACTGACGGCACGCCTCGCCATAGAGGCAGGTCGTCTGGTGTGGGAAATCGCTGATGAGGGAGCGGTGTATCCGATTACGATTGACCCAACCTTTACCCAGCAATCAAAGTTGACGGCTTCAGATGGCGCCGCCCAGGACATATTTGGCGAATCGGTGGCGATTGACGGCGAAACGGCAGTCGTTGGGACACGATTTGGACCAGGTCCGACCAACAGCGACCAGGGCGCCGCCTACGTGTTTGTGCGAAGTGGCACGACCTGGAGTCAGCAACAAAAATTGACGGCTTCGGACGGGGCCAGTACTGACTTTTTTGGCGTTTCAGTGGCTATTGACCGGCAGACAATCGTGGTTGGGGCGATGGTCGGTCCAGGATCGGTAAGTGGCGACCAGGGTGCTGCTTATGTCTATGTCAGATCAGGGACGACCTGGACGCAGCAACAAAAATTGACGGCTTCGGACGGGGCGCTTGATGATCGTTTCGGGGCTGCTGTCTCAATTGACCGGGAGACGGTCGTGGTTGGCGCGTCATTTGATCATGTCGGTGCCAATGCCGATCAGGGATCAGCCTATGTGTTTACCCGGAGTGGAACGACCTGGACGCAGCAACAAAAATTGACGGCCTCGGATGGGGCGAGCAATGACCAGTTTGGAACTGCCGTGGGGATTGATCGGGAAACGATTGTGGTTGGCTCGGCGGTGGGGCCGGGTTCAGCCAGCACTGATCAAGGTGCGGCCTATGTCTATGTGCGGAGTGGAACGACCTGGACACAGCAACAGAAGTTGACGGCTTCGGATGGAGACTTGTTCGATGGCTTTGGTTTTTCGGCTGCAATTGACGGGGAAACGGTCGTGGTGGGGGCGACTTCCGGACCAGGTTCGGCCAATGCTGATCAGGGGGCGGCGTATGTCTACACCCGGAATGGGACAACCTGGACACAACAACAGAAGTTGACCGCCTCGGACGGCGCGGCAAACGACTTTTTTGGAACCTCCGCCTCTCTTTCTGGAGAAAGGATTGTGATTGGGTCACCGTCCGGTCCCGGACCGGCCAACGGTGATCAAGGCGCCGCCTATGTGTACGTGCGGGCAGGCACAACCTGGAGCCAGCAGCAAAAGTTGACGGCTTCGGATGGGGGATTGGGTGACAATTTCGGAAGCTCAGCCGCGATTGACGGCGAAACAATCGTGATCGGGTCGAATTTCGACGACATCGGCGCCAACAATGAACAAGGGTCCGCCTTTGTCTTTACCTGCACCACGCTTCGCACCTGGATTGAACAGGCTAAAGTTGTGGCCTCCGACGGAGCGCAAGACGACAGTTTCGGCGAAGCCGTGGCCATTGACGGAGAAACCGTTGTGGTTGGGGTACCAGGTGATGACCTTGGTGGCTCCAATGAAGGATCAGCCTATGTGTTTGTGCGGGCAGGAACCACCTGGACGCAGCAACAGAAATTGACCGCCCCTGATGCCGCATCAAACGCCTTTTTCGGCAGATCGGTGGGAATTGATGGGGAAACCATTGTGGTTGGGACCCGGGCTGAGAAAGTGTATGTCTATGTGAGGACAGGCGGTACCTGGAATCCACAACAGACCATACCAAAGCCGGTTGATCCACAGGGAGGCACTGAATTTGGCTGTTCGGTGGCCATTGATCGGGATACTATCGTGGTTGGGGCAATGAACAAAAATTTTGGCATTAATACTTCTCAAGGTCAGGCCCATGTCTTTGTGCGAACAGGCACCACCTGGAGCTTGCAACAATCAGTGCATGACTCCACCACCGGGAGGGAAGACGACAATTTCGGCAATGCCGTCGCCATTGACCGGGACACGATTGTCATCGGCGCCTATCGCGCATTTTTTGCTGGAAGAGCTGGTGGAGCCTATGTGTATGTGCGAACCGGAACGACCTGGAACGAGCAGCAAAGGTTGGTTTCCAACGCCGGCTCCCCCGTCCGATTTGCCTATTCAGTGGATATTGACCGGGATACCATTGTTGCCGGAGCACCGGATGCTTTTACCAATGAAGGAGTCGGTGGCATCAAAGATGGGGCCGCCTATGTGTTTACGCGAACTGGAACCACCTGGGGACAACAAGCCCGACTGATCTCCTTTGACGCAGGTGATTCCGATTTTGGTTCTTCAGTGGCTGTTGATGGCGAGCGGATGGTCAGCGGGGCCTATTTTGCTCAGGTTCCAGGGGTGAGCGGCTCACCTGGTGCGGCCTATGTATATACCCGAACCGGGACAAGCTGGAATGGCCATCAACGACTGACGGCCTCTGACAGGACTTCAGGGGATCGGTACGGTTTAGCGGTGGCCATGGATGGAGGCGCCATCATCGTTGGGGCACCCCTGGATTTTGTGACGGCTTCGAATCAGGGTTCAGCTTATATCTATGACCCCGATTGCCCGACGTGTTCGACCGTGACCGGGACCGTAACTGGCAGCACAACTATTTGTGCGGGAAACTCGACCACCATCACGGTGACGGTGTCGGGTGGAACGCCGCCTTACACAGTGACGCTCACCAATGGCGGAGGAACCCAAACCGGGAACAGCCCATTGAATTTCACGGTGTCGCCAACCTTTTTCACCAACTATTCAGTTCAATCCGGTATGGATGCCATCCTATGTCCAATGGGAGGAAGTGGGAGCGCCACCGTGATGGTTACCGCAGGGCCGACGGCTTCAAACGCCGGACCCGATCAGTCGGTATGTACCAGTTCACCCGCCGCGACATTGGCGGCAAACAATCCATCGAACGGGGTCGGAAGCTGGTCGGTAGTGACGGCGCCGGCAGGCGGTTCAACCGATTCGTCACAATTTAGCAACCCAGCCTCACGGACAGCCGTCTTTACGCCAAATCCAGTGGTTGCTGGTGGTTACACCCTGCGGTGGACAATTAGCACCGGGTCGCCCTGCCCGGCTTCAACCACCGATGATGTGCTGATTACCTATGTGGCGACTGCCAATGCCGGGCCGGACCAGATCCTGTGTGTGAGTTCCCCAGCCGCGACGCTGGCAGCCGTGCCACCAACCAGCGGAAGCGGTGTCTGGTCAATCATCTCAGCTCCACCATTGGGTTCGGTGGCGGGAATCCAGATTGCCAATGGCAGCAGCCCATCCGCAATTTTTACAGCCGATCCAGCGGTAACGGGCGTGTACATCCTGCGCTGGACAGTCAGCGGGGCGTCGCCGCCCTGTGCGGCAACCACGACCGACGATGTTGCGATCACCTACCGGCCTGTCCCGACCACTTCCAACGCCGGATCTGATCAAACCCTATGTACCACCTCTCCGGCGGTCACGCTGGCGGCAAACAATCCATTGGTCGGGGTGGGGAGCTGGTCGGTGGTGACGGCCCCGGCAGGTGGTTCAACCGCTTCCGGGCAGTTCAACAACACGGCCTCACGAACGGCGGTTTTTACACCAGTTCCAGTCGTGACCGGGAGCTACACGCTACGGTGGACCATCTCAAATACCCCTTGTTCAAACTCGACGGATGAGGTGACGATTACCTACACGCTTGGACCGACGACATCAAACGCCGGGTCGGATCAAACCCTGTGCCTGACCAGTCCGACAACAACGCTGGCGGCCAACAACCCATCGGTTGGGGTGGGAAGCTGGTCGGTGGTGACGGCGCCGGCAGGCGGTTCAACGGCCTCAGGGCAGTTTGGCAACCCAGCTTTGGCGACCTCAACGTTTATCCCAAGTCCAGCCGTTACCGGCAGTTATACATTGCGTTGGACGATTAGCGGAGGCTCTTTGTGTCCGGATTCAACCGATGAAGTGACGATTACCTACAATTCGTCCCCGACATCTGCTGACTCAGGGCCGGACCAGTCTGTCTGTGTGACTTCCCCGACCGCGACGATGGCCGCCAATGCCCCAACCAGCGGAAGCGGGATGTGGTCAGTCCAGGGGGCGCCGGGGGGAGCTTCAACCTCATCATCACAATTCAGCAACCCGACATCGCCGACGGCAACCTTCACGCCAAATCCGGTCGTGGTGGGGAATTATGCACTGCGCTGGACCATTTCAAGTTCAGGGTGTAGTTCATCAAGCGATGCCTTGACCCTTACCATCAATCAGGTGCCAACAAGTGCCAATGCCGGGTCAAATCAATCCCGATGCACTGGAAATCCGGGTGTGTCACTGTCAGCCAACAATCCATCGGTTGGAGTCGGAAGCTGGTCAGTCGTATCGGCCCCGGCAGGCGGGTCAACGGCTTCATCACAGTTCAGCAACCCAGCCTCACGGACATCATTCTTCTTTCCAAATCCAGCGGTTGCTGGAATTTACACCCTCCGGTGGACCATCTCGAATCCCCCGTGCGCGGCTTCGACCGATGAAATGATCATTGGCTATACACAATCCCCATCGTCCAATTCCGGACCGGATCAGACGCTTTGTGTGGGGACTCCGGCAGTCATGGCGGCCACCCCAGCGAACACCGGTTTTGGCACCTGGGCAGTTCAATCGGCTCCAGGTGGCGGCTCGACATCATCCGCCCAATTCAATAACCTATTTTCGCCAACGGCCATTTTTACGCCGAATCCGGCGGTGACTGGCGGGTACGCTTTGCGCTGGACGGTTTCCAATGGCACCTGCACACCGGACGCGATAGATGCTCTAACCGTTCTCTATAGCTCCCCGCCAACAACTTCCAATGCTGGATCGGACCAGACGTTGTGCCCTGGATCGTCGTCAGTCACCCTGGCGGCAAACAATCCAGGGACGGGAAGTGGCACCTGGTCGGTGGTCACGGCGCCAGCCGGAGGTTCGACCAACTCAACCCAATTCAATAATCCAGGCTCGCCAACCGCGGTTTTCACACCGAATCCGGCGGTTGTCGGCAGTTACACGCTGAGGTGGACGATTTCCAATGATGGGTGTACTTCAACTGACGAGATGGTGGTTGCCAACGTCGTGGGCACGATTTCAAACGCTGGAGCCGATCAGACGATGTGTGCCACCGATTCGGCCACGCTGTCAGCCAACACGCCGACCATCGGTGTTGGTGCCTGGTCGGTGGTGAGCGGACCGGATACGAATGTTTCACAGTTGAGCAATCCAGGCTCACCGACGTCGAGTTTTACGCCGTCGGGGGGTACTGGCACCTACATTCTCCAGTGGACGATTTCAAACCCACCCTGTACCGCCTCAACCGATACGGTTTCGATCACCGTGAATGCACCGGCCACCACTTCAAATGCCGGGCCAGACCAGGCAGCATTGTGTATCACCACGCCAACCACGACCCTGGCGGCCAACCCGCCGGCGTCTGGAATCGGAAGCTGGTCGGTGGTTTCAGGACCATCAACCCTGCTGTCGCAGTTCAGCAACCCAGCATCGCCAGCGGCCCTATTTACAGCAGCAGGTGGGGCCGGAAGTTACAGGCTTCGGTGGACAATCACTCCGACGGTGCCATGTCCAGCTTCGGTTGACGAAGTGGTGTTGACCTATGCGTTTCCACCGACGACGGCGACTGTTGGTAGCGCGCAGACAATTTGCGCGAATAGTACAACCTCCGGACTGGGCGGTAACACCCCGACGAATGGAACCGGAAGCTGGAGCGTGGTCAGTGGCGGGACAGGAACCTTCGGTCCAAATGCCACGACGCCGAACGCCACCTTTACCCACACGGGAGGGACGGGACCGGTGACGGTGCGGTGGACAATTTCAAATTCACCCTGCACGCCAGATTCAAGCGCCGATGTGACAATCACGATTACTCCAGGGCCAACAACTGCCACAGTTGGCGGAGCGCAGACGATCTGTGCAACTGGCACAACGGTTGGTCTGGGTGGGAACACGCCAGTGATTGGAACGGGAAGCTGGAGTGTGGTGGGCGGCGGAACAGGAAGTTTCAGCAGCGCCAGCGACCCCGACGCGACGTTTACCCACACGGGTGGAGCCGGGCCGGTCACAGTGCGATGGACGATTTCAAATTCACCCTGTGCCGCTTCATCCGCGACAGTGACGATTACCATCAACCAGCCGCCGAGCACCGCCACGGTGGGAGGAGCGCAAACAATTTGCGCGAATGGTACGACCACCGGTTTGGGTGGGAACACTCCGACGAATGGAACCGGAAGCTGGAGCGTGGTGGACGGTGGAACGGGAACCTTCAACCCGAACGCGACGACGCCGAACGCGACGTTTACCCACACCGGCGGGACGGGACCAGTCACCGTGCGATGGACAATTTCAAACGCACCCTGCACGCCGGATTCAATAGCGGATGTAACGATTACAATTACGCCATCGCCGACACCAGCCACGGTTGGTGGGTCGCAGACGATTTGTACAAATGGGACAACGCTTGGTCTGGGGGGCAACACGCCTGTGAATGGAACAGGAAGCTGGAGTGTGGTGGGAGGTGGAACGGGAAGTTTCCTTCCGAATGCCTCCACGCCGAATGCGATGTTCCAGCATACGGGCGGCACGGGGCCGGTGATGGTGCGGTGGACAATTTCGAATGGAAGTTGTCCGGATTCAACAGCCACGGTGCTGGTGATGGTCAACGTGCTGCCAACGGCAACAGCAGGTGGGCCGCAAACGATTTGCACCAGCGGCACGACGACGGGATTGCGGTGGCGACACTGGCAGCCAGTCTTGGAGGCGGTGCCACCTCGGGAATGTGGTCAGGTGGAGCCGGAACCTTCACGCCAGACAATACGTCGCCAAATGCGACCTACACGCCGACGGCGGGAGAGATCGCGGCGGGAGCGGTGACGTTGACCTTCACGACGAATGATCCGGACGGCCCGTGTCCGGCAGCCTCAGATGACGTGACGATTACGATTGCCTCGTGCATTGGACTGATGGTGGCGGATACAACGAATCATCGGATTCAGGGTTTCGATGGTACACAGTGGAGCGTCATTGGTGTGGGGACAGTTGGCACCGGTCCTGGCCAGTTCCGATTGCCGGAAGCGGTGACATTTGACCAATCAGGAACGATTTACGTCGCCGATACAGGGAACAACCGCATCCAGTGGTCAACCGACAGCGGAGCGACGTGGACGAACTTCGCCACGATTGGTTCGGGGTTGAATCAGGTGCGGGCGCCGCAAGGGCTGGCACTGGACAGTGCCGGCAATCTCTATGTGTCGGATACTGGAAATGGGCGGGTGATGCGATTTAACGGTGGGGTTCCCGGACCAGGCGTGGTGATTGCCTCGAACGGAGCCGCCAGTGGCCAGGTGGGAAGTCCACGCGGATTGGCGATTGATGCGACATTCCGGTTGTTTGTAACGGATGAAAGTAACAGTCGAATCATGAGAATCAGCAATGCGCACACGACGGTGAGTGCCACGAGCGGGGCGATAATCGCGACACTGGGAGCCGCGTTGAATCGAGTCAAGAACCCACAGGGAATCGCGATTGACGGAAATGGAACACTGTTTGTGGCGGACACAGGGAATTCACGAATCCTGAGATGGATCAACGCGAATCCGAATAATGCAACGACGCTGGCGTTGACGGGTGTGGCATTAGGCCAGGTGAATCAACCAGAAGGAGTCACCCTTACTCAGTTCATCACCGGGCCGCTGGCGGGAAATACTCTGTTGGTAGTGGGAGACACGGCCAACAACCGCATCCAGGGACGACCGCTGCCGACGGGAGGCTGGACCTTGATCGGAGCACCAAACGGCATTGGTTCGGGTGTCGGACAGTTCCGGTCACCATCGAAGATCCGGTAACAAGAAAAGATGTGGAGTGCGGGGACTTGTCACCGCTTTGGTACTCAGCGACTTGTCGCTGTAACCTGCCGACAAGTCGGCTTATGGGAAAGCGGTGACAAGTCCCCGCACTCCAAAGAAATGTTCAACTCATCAATTTTGGAGTTCATCAACCAAAACCAGAGCGGTGGAAAGAGGGCCAGAATCATCATTCCTGGATAACCGGTTGGCAAGTGCGGGCTTTCAGGGAAGGAATCCAACGTTTGATAGGGTTTGTTCGCTTTAAAATGATGGTCGGAATGGCGGGGAAGTTCAAACATCAACGATCTGCCGAAGAGATGATCAGAATTCCAGGAGTGAACCGGAAGAACCCGTTCATATTTGCCATCAGCTTTGACTCTTCTGGTCAATCCGTAATGTTCGATATAGTTTACCGATTCAAGAATCAATTTTCCGATGATGGCGGCAGCAATAAAGGCCAGCATAGTTTTTAATCCAAATCTGAAGTACAAACTCAGCAACAGGCAAATTTGGGCTATCGTGTAACCAACCATTCGATTATGAACTGAAAACGGGTGACGGTGTTTCCGGCGCTGGTTGTGGATTTCAACCTGCCAGGCTTGAATATAGCTCCCAATCTGGGATCGAATCCAAAACCGGTAAACTGATTCGTTTCGACGCGCGGTTGCCGGATCCTGTGGCGTTGCCACATTTTTATGGTGGCAGTAATTGTGATAGGGCAAAAACTGATTTTCCAAAGAAATCAGCAGGGCAATTTCACCCAGCAATTGCTCCATTCGATTTGAACGATGCCCGAGTTCGTGACCCAGGTTGATTGCCACACCACACATCATTCCCATTGAAATGATTCGACCGATAAAATTGGAAGCGGTGAGCCCGGGATCTGAGATCGTCGAAACAAAAAGTACGAGCACTGAAAGCAGGATCAAAACCAGGAGATACAAAAACCAGTTGAAGAACGCTTCATGGGCGAGCGTCATTTTTTCGGGTTCGCTTTTGTTCTGGTGATCGGGTTTGAGTATGAGTTCCACTGCTGGAACAACCCCAAAGAAAAAGAGTGCTGGCAGCAGCGTTGAAACTCCAGTTGTCAGGAAGGCGATGCCGGCTAAAACCGGTAAAATCAAGACGATGCAGTACTTTAACTTACTCAGGTTATACACACCTGACTGAAAATTGATTGAGACTGGGATGAGTGAATCAACCGCGATTTTCATGCCGTAGGTAACCCCTTTCCTCAAATTTCTGGATCGAGGATACCGACAACCACTGAAAATTATTTTGACCAAAATCAAAAACGCATTTGACCAAAATCAAAAAATTACTTTTTGGCTCTGATTCGGCTCAACGTTTCCTGGGTAATGCCAAGAAAAGACGCAATATGTCCAAGCGACACACGTTGGAGCAGATTTGGATGTTTTTCAGTAATGTACTGATACCGCTGGTGGGCATTACTGAATTGTAATGCTGCATTTTTATCAAGTGTTTGTTCGAGAATCTGAATCAAAATCAGACGACTGACTTTTTGAATTTCAGGGAATTTCTCAAACGATGTTTCCAAATCGGCATACGTCATGGAGAAAACAATGGAATCTTCAAGCAGTTCAATCGAATACCGGCTTGGCTTCCGTTGAAAAAAACTATCAAAGGCCGTGATAAATGAATTTTCCAGCCCAAAGGAGTCGGTAATATCTTTGCCATCCTGGTTGTAATAGTACCAGCGTGCCAGTCCCTGTTCGAGGTAATAGAGTTTCTGACAAATCTCGCCTTGTTTATGGAGCCGGTAGTGTTTGGGCAAATAGTCTTTTTGAGTTTTGCTAAAGAGTTCCTCCGCCGTTGCCGGCGATAATGGAACGAACGAATTGATGTATTCGACGAAGTTCATTGTGATCAAGCTCCTTGCCCGGATATTGTCTGAAAAGAACGGAAATACTGAGACAATTCTTTTATGAACAATAGTTTAAAAGGGAAGGGAGTAACTTTACGGTCATTTATCATACCGAAAAATGAGCGAGCTTCCAATGTATTTCCTGTTCCACTAATCTTTCGCGTGCAGGTTTTAGGTTGGGTTCAGTCTGGTCAAACTCAAACAACAAACCTGAAAACGACTTGCTTTAATTAAAGCATAAATCCGCAGTGAAAACCCGAACCCTGGTTTCTCCAGTCCAGTTAAAACGTTTTTGAGATATGCCATAAGGAAACACGTGACCCATGGATATTAACGCTCCCTTAGCTTCACCGTCTGAAATTTGCTAATCCCCCCGGATTTTGTGGGGTAAGCTCAAAAATGAGTCCAAAAGCCCTAAAAATGGCCTGTTTTGAGCTGTTTTACCTGTTACCCACAAAAACGTGGGTTAGCTAAGTCATTTGTTTTCAATAGAGGACTAATCATTGAGGCTTTGATAAATTCTTTGTTTTCAACGAACAGTTTTTTCAACTCTTAACTGGCATTATACCATTTTGGAATGAAGCTATCGTATTAGAGAATAGTTAAGTTATTCAATCAGATGGGGTTAGGGAACTACTGACTACGATCTACTGACTACAAACTGGTATTAACTAGCTATTGACTGTCCCCGCCAGGGATTTTCCAATTGCCTGGAACTAACATATCGGCCATGCGAGCGGGATTTTTGATTTCTTGCTCAATCATCCAGGCTTCCGACTGTTGAATGAGCGCTTTTCCTTCGTCGTTGGCCAGCAACTCTCCACGCCGTCGGCACGCTGCCGCCGCATAGAGTTTCATATCGGCTTCGGCCAATTTGTTCTCCGCCGAATGTAGATACTTGAGGGTCTCGACCGTCCTTCCCCTGGTGGCTTCAATGCCGGCGAAAATCAACTCTGCCCAGCCTTCGGCAAAGAGCATTTTTTCGTTCTGAATTTGTCTGGCATTGGTTTCGGCAAGTTTGAGAAAGGAACTAGCCTTCCTTTGGTTTTGCGCCATTGCCAGGGCAACCCGTGCCTGGAACTGGAACGACTGGATAAACCCCATTTGGTGGGAGAGAACGCCCGCCCGTTTGAGCTGCGGCCACTGCCTGAGAATTTCAGCCCAGGCTGGGCCAGGATTCGAGCTGTACAGCCCAATTTCAGCTTTTCCCAATAACTTCCAATTGTCTTGAGCCCCAAATCTTCCCTGGCTCCACAAAGTGCGAGTTTGTTCTAATTCCCGCAAGGCTTTTTCAGGTCTGTCTTCCGCTAAATAGTTCAGGTATACAATATAGGTTTCTAAATTAGTCAGCATCAATAAATTTTCCCGAGCTTTTCCATCGTCAAGATAGACTGGCAGGCGTTCCCGCAATAATTTCATCTCCCCCCGATAAAAAAGAGCCCGGAGCGCCCAAACCACTGAATTTTCGATTCCGCGCAACGCAAATCCATTGTTTTTTCCCAGGCATTCTTTGCGGGTAATTGCTTCGCCGCCACAAAAGGACTCCCAGGCATTTTTCCATTCGCCCCGAGTGAATGAAATAAATCCCCGGCCAAAATCAACCATAGCTTTTGATTCCGGGTTTGCTGTCCGGTGAGCTAAATTCTCAGCTCGTTCAATCAAGTTCGTAGCGATTTGTCCTTTTCTGGTGCCACCTAAAGCGGAAAAGATGGCCTCGTAGACAAACGCTCGCGTCAATCGGTAAGGTTCACCCGCCTTTAATGCCAACCAAAAGTGTTTGGTCTGCAAATCATACGCCTGTAATATATTTACGATAAACAGCGAATCCACGGCGGTGAAGAGCGCGTTGATACGGACCAATTCATGATTAGGGATCTCCGATTCGTTTTTTTCCCGGTGGTTGATACCGCTCAACCAGAGTTTTGTCCGGCCAATGCCAATGGAGAACAGCGTTTTCAAGTTGCTGTGCGACAGCGGTTCACCAACTTTTTCCAAAACCTGATTGAGGATCCTCACCCCTTGCTCAATTTGTCCGGCATTGAGAAATTGTTCCGCTGCTTTATGCTGCAAATTTAATTGGTTTCCCTCATTACAATGATTTGCGGCGGCGAAATATGCCTTTGCGGCTTCAGCCCCTTGACCGGCATTGGCCAGGGCATTGGCCATCTCAATTTGGATTTCTCCGATTTGCTCCGGGTCACTGGCTCTTTTGAACGCGAAGAGTTGCCGGTACAGGTCGGCGGCTCGCTCAAAGGCAAATGATTTTTCAGCTTGCCTGGCTGCTCGAATCGTGTAATCAAAGGCTTTGTCTTCCACTTCAGCGAGTCGAAAATGTTTGGCCAACCGTTCGAAATCAATCTCTGTGATTCCTTCCAGGGCTTGTCCAAGAGTGGAATGATACTTTTTAAGTACTTCCGGAGTTAACTGTCCGATGACCACTTCACGAATTTTATCGTGATAGGTATCCACCTCTTGGGAATAGTTTTTGCCTGTGGAGCGGATGAAATGATCGCAACGCAGAGCCGTCAGGTGGTTTTCAAAATGCTCTAAACGGCTGGCCGCTTTGGCGGCTCGACCGGTGATTGGTTGGCCAGCGACGGCTACCAGTTCGAGTACTGTTCGTTCCTGGTCCGACAAACTTTCGACCTGAAAGCTAATAACCTGCTCCAACGACATTTTTTCGTGTTCTCTGGCAGATGGATTGAGCCGGTTTTTCTCAGTCAGATATTTGGCTAATTCACCAATAAAGAACGGACTCCCACCTGCTTCCTGGGCAATTTTTTCAGCGTGTTTTTTATTACTTTCGGTTCCAAGGAACAATACCGCCAACTGCTCGGATTCACACGCTGACAATCCGTGTAAATCAATTTCAATCCTTTGAGCTTGCCTGACTCCTGGAACCGGAGTCGAAAAGAAGGCTTGTAAAAATTGGCTCCGTTCAACTTCCTCGCTCTGATAAGATCCGATAAACAACATTCTGGGAGACCCTGGCGGCTGCAAAATTTCTCTAACCAGGCCAACACTATCCAGGTCGCCCCATTGCAAGTCATCAATAAAGAGAATCAAACCCTGCTGGCCCGCCAAATTGGCCAGGACCTGCTTGAGTGCCTTAAATGCCAGACGTCGCATTTCAAGCGGATCGGAAATCGGAGCGGCACCTTCGCGCAACTGACCGATCTGTTTGATTTGTTGAAACACCGGAAACAAGATTCCAAGCGCCGTGCTTTCAACCGGCAACAAAGTGTTCACGACTGGAGCGGGTAATCCAGCTAAATACTGGCTCACTTGATCAACTAAACTATCCAGCACTTTATACGGCACGGATTCCTGTTCATAGCACCGTCCCCAAAACATGATGCCGGGCTTCTCATACTCT
The DNA here is from genome assembly GCA_016208495.1 of Acidobacteriota bacterium. Lineage (NCBI taxonomy): Bacteria > Pseudomonadati > Acidobacteriota > Acidobacteriota bacterium. The sequence goes on from JACQXX010000096.1 coordinate 27,482, forward strand.
GGCAATTGCTCAAGGAAATGGCGCACCAGCGTACTTTTGCCGATACCTGAGGGCCCTTTCACAAATATGGTTGCGGGCTGACCTTGTTTGGTGGATTCCCAGGTCTGATTTAACAGGGCTAATTCTATTTCGCGCCCAACAAACGACACTTTCGACAGATCTCCAGGCGTTGCTGTGGGATTTAAAGACAAGTCAGCGTTGGTCTCTAAGGTTTGGATGGTCTCAAGTATGTGCTCTCCCGATGGGCGTAGCCTGGGATCCTTGTGCAGTAAAGCCATACAGAGACGAACCAACGGGTCGGGAAGTCCTGAAACCAGGTCACTGAGCATGGGTGGTGCATAGCGTTGTTTTTTTAATAAAATTTCTATGTCGGAACCACCAAACGGGACTCTCCCGCTGAGTGCTTCATACAATATCACTCCCATGCTATACCAATCTGATGCAACCGTTGTCGTTCGGCCAAGGGCCTGTTCCGGCGACATATAAGCCGGAGTGCCCAATATACCGTCGCTGACCACTCCTCCCCGCTCATGGGAAACTTCACGTGCTAAGCCAAAATCCAAAATGACGACTCGCTTATCTTCAGTTACCAGCACATTGGAAGGTTTGATGTCTCCGTGTAATTTGTTCATTCCATGTAAGGCGAGGAGTCCGGTTACCAACTGCTTTACCGCCGGATAGAGTTTTTCCAGGTCTGCCTGGCAAGGTTTGGCTTTTCCAGTCTGTTCGGGGATGACAAGATGTTTGGAGTAAGAAAGTTGGGCCGCCTGGATTTTCAGGCAAGGCAACTCGGGTGCTTGAAAACTTGAAAAATGGTCGGACTCAGAGGGAAAATTCCTCACATACTCAATGAAGTTTCTTCCATTGATTAATTCCATCGTGAAGAACCATTGATCTCCTTGCGAAAACAGTTCATAGAGTGTGACCAGGTTGGGATGATTGACATCGACGAGAGTGCGGAATTCCCGCTTGAAGCGATACAGCCCCGAACCATCGCTTTTTTTGAGGACTTTGAGCGCAACGGAGCAATTCCACTCTCGATCCAAGGCGTGATAGACGACTCCAAACCCCCCGGCTCCCAGGCGCTTTTGAATGGAAAAACGTGCTGTCCCTTCAAATTCATTTTGAATGAGTTCGATTGGTTTGCAGGATTTTGTTTTGGAGAGAGCCGTTAAGAATGGTTCCAGCTCCTCGATTTTATTTGCAAATTCCGAGCCTGTTTCGGTTTCCGGCTCTGGCCAATAGTTGTTAACCGTTGTGTAATGAAAGAGTAAAGCTTCCACCGATGCACGTATTTGTTGGTCCTGGCAGTTGCTGTCAAGGTAGGTTGTTTGATCAGCACAAGGCAAATCTTTCAAATGAGAAAACAGGGATTTCACCTGTTTGTATTGTTCGGCGCTAGCAATCTTCATTGTGATTTAACTCGATGTACAACCAGGTTTTTGCAATTGCCCATTCGTTTGTGACGGTGGTGGTTGAGATATCTAAAGCCTGTGCCGTTTCCTTGATGGTCAGGCCACAAAAAAAGCGCAACTCAACAATCCGCATTTGAAGGGGATCTAATTGTTCCAGTTTATTGAGCGCCTCATTCAAGGTAAGGACATCAATATCTTGCGGCGCGATACTTGTCTTGAATCCCGTTAAGGATACGCAATAATACCCGCCCCCGCGTTTTCGAGCATTTTCTCTCCGGGCATAATCAACCAGGACTCGCCTCATAGTATTGGCCACAATGGCAATAAAGTGAAACCGGTTCTCGTAGTCGCTGTTGGTTCCCAGCAGTTGAACGATGGCTTCATTGATCAAAGCTGTTGGTTGTAAGGGATGGTTGTTTTTTTCTCCTCTGATATAAGATTTAGCCAGCCTGTAGAGTTCCTCATAAATAATTGGAATTAAATCATCTAAGGCAGCTTGATTACCGTTCTTCCATTTTTCCAACAGGATGGTTACGGTATGCGGCATTTCGTCTCTCCTCTATCTTAGATAAGTAAAACTATGATACTCGGAGTGATTCTTTCTCACCAGTAGAAGTGAGACTTCTAATCCTCAGGTCAGGAAAGCGTCCGATGAAGGTGATTCCTTGGTTTCCTCAATGGATTTATTCGGAAATGCTTAAAAATTATACTTCAAAAACAACGGAAATTATAAAAACACAAAAAAATCAATTACTTGAGATATATGATTTTTTGATCAATTTCTGAAGTGATATTGAAGCGGTTCGGAATTTTTCAAGCCGCGCCCAAAAATTTGAAAAAATTACTATATAAAAATTTACCAGTTTGCGCCTTAGAGGAAACAGACGCCTTTTTTCTCGGTCAGAAAGCCATTCTTTCCGCTCACTTTGGAGCTTATACCCTTGTTAACTCATATCCTCGACTTACCAGAGGATTAAACAATTGAAATCATTGGTTTTCCTTGAACCTTGAACCCGACATCCTGAATCCTAAATGGTATTAAGTACCTTACCGAAAATTTCCAGACATTTTAACCACGAAACACACGAACTACACGAAAAGAATCAAACACTTACCAAACCCAATATCTCAGGAAACTTATGACAAGGTACTTACCTATGAATCCCCGACGTTTTTGGTTTCCAGCAGTGGTGGCAATCGGTATTGCTCTCGTTTCCATGGCTCAAGTTTCAGTGTTCCAGCTTGCTCGGGGCAGTTCCGCTAGAGCCCCCACCGCTAAAAAGCCCTCAACCATCTCAAAGAGGAAGGAACTTACGATTCACTGGCGGAAGCGATGGCGATGGCGCGCTACAGCGTGAATTGGGTCAATCAGCCGCGACTGACAAAGTTGGGCGCCGGGGCGTATGAAGCGCACAATCCGGCGCAGGGATTTACCAGCTACTTCACACCTGAAGCGGTGGCCTTGATGTCAGGAACGGAAGCCCAATCGCCCTGGACGTTGGAAATGAACCTGAAGGGAATCGGCTACGGCGACCGACTGGCGGAAATCTCTTCGGGAACCCCTTCGGTGAAAAACAACCGGATTGAATTGAATCGATCTTCATCCCTCATCCCTCATCCCTCATCCCTTTCGGAGTGGTATGAAAATGGACCGAAGGGGCTTGAACAAGGCTTGACGATTCCAATGGCTCCTGGTGAGCGAAGCGAGGGAGACTGGGTCAGGGTGTCGTTTGGGTTGGATAGTTCGCTGGAAGCCCAACTGGTGGACGAGGGGCAGGCGATAGAGTTTCTGAATTGGAGCGGTGAGCGAGTCCTTCGGTATGACCAACTGGTCGTGACCGACGCGAGTGGCCGACAATTGCCATCGCGAATGGACCTTGGTGGAAGTCAGATTCGGCTGGAGTATGACGACCGGGAGGCGGTGTATCCGGTGACAATCGATCCGACCTTTGGACAGCAGTCAAAGCTGGTAGCTTCGGATGGAGCGGCCAATGACCTTTTTGGAGTTAGAGTGGCTATTTCCGGCGAAACGGCGGTGATCGGCGCCATTGGGGACACCGTCGGCGCCAATGGCAGCCAGGGATCGGCCTATGTCTTTGTACGCAGTGGGACGGCCTGGAGTCAACAGCAAAAACTGACCGCTGCCGATGGGGCGGCAAGCGACCTGTTTGGGATTTCAGTGGCCATTGATGGGGATACAGTGGTGGTCGGTACCCGAGGGGATGACGTGGGAGCCAACGCCAATCAGGGCTCAGCTTATGTCTTTGTACGCAGTGGGACGACCTGGGCTCAGCAACAAAAACTGACCGCCTCGGATGGCGCGGCAAACGACAATTTTGGACAATCGGTGGCCATTAACTCAAACACGGTGGTGGTTGGGGCTAATTTGGATGACGTCGGCGCCAGCGGCAACCGGGGTTCGGCCTATGTGTTTGTCAGGACTGGAACAATCTGGACCCAGCAACAACAATTGACGGCAGCGGGCGGGGCAGATAATGACCAGTTTGGGTCATCAGTGGCCATCAGCGGCGATACGGTGGTGGTCGGGGCATTCCAGGTTGATGTAAGCGGCAGGTTTGACCAGGGTTCGGCGTATGTGTTTGTAAGGAGCGGAACGACGTGGAGTCAGCAGCAACAATTGACAGCCAGTGACGGGGCGGGAGCCGACCTGTTTGGAGTATCGGTGGCCATCAGCGGCGAAACGGTCGTGGTGGGAGCCCCTCAGGCTGATGTGAGTGGCAGAAGCAGTCAGGGCGCGGCCTATGTCTTTGTGAGGAGCGGCACCGTCTGGAGCCAACAGCAGAAGTTGACGGCCAGTGATGGGGCGGCAAATGACGATTTTGGGCGGTCGGTGGCGATCAGCGGCGAAACCGTGGTGGCCGGCTCCCGACAGGACGATGTGGGAGGCAATGGCAATCAGGGCTCGGCGTATGTATTTGTCAGGACTGGAAGCGTCTGGGTCCAGCAACAACAACTAAGTAGGTGATAAAAAGTCCCTTGACACTTGTGTATACTCCCAAAACGGTTGAACCATGAAAAAAGGAACGAAGCCAAATGGGATTCAAACTGAGAGAATCAGAACGCCAAGAGCTGAAGGAAATAATTGCGCACAC
>JACQXX010000097.1 GCA_016208495.1 Acidobacteriota bacterium
AGTAGTCAGTAGTCAGTAGTCAGTAGTCGAGTGTTGGGATTTGAGGACTTGTGTCAAGTGGATTTGGTTCTATTTGAGTCAGTTATGAACAATTCTTTTCAAGAATTCGACGGATTCAACGATCCGGGGTTTATCTACTGACTCATCAACTACTGACTTATCAACTACTGACTACTGACTGGTATCACAACATTTGAGGGAACTATCATGATTTTGGCTCGAACCTGGGGAACTGTGGTTGCCACCCGGAAAGATTCCAGACTGCAAGGTCATAAATTGCTGGTGGTCAAACCAATTAACCTGGAAGGCCAGGAGGAAAACAGCTTTTTAATCGCGATTGATACGGTTGGCGCCGGGGCTCGTGAAACCGTGCTGGTTGTCTCTGGAAGCTCAGCCCGACTCGCCCACGGGCTCAAGGATTGCCCCGTTGATGCCGCCATCGTGGGGATTGTTGATACAGTAACCGTCTAATAACCCAGAGCGTTAGACATCACTTTACCAGCTTTGAATTCGTCGAATCAGCATCCACGTTCCAACCACGAAATAGACACACAGGGACCCCAGACCACACATCACAATCAGAACCCAAATGAACCGGTGTAACGGCTTTTCCGCCAGACGGTATGGGTGTTGGAACGTACCTGGATGACCAAAAATGAGGGCAAATACGATAAACCCCAGACTGGCCAGAAGCATGGGCCAGCTCTGAAGCAGTGATGCTCCGATCAAGAGCAGGCAAAAGACACCAACCTGCGAATGATGGTCCGGTGTGAGTTTCTCGATCCAGCGATCTATTTTTGCCAGCAGACTTGTTTCAGATTCCATCACGAACCTCGCCTGGGGGATACACATGGAAAAACCCTCGCCACTCCAACTCGGTGCGGCGAGGGTTTTTCATTTGCGGAATTTTGGATGTTGGGGACTACTCAGTCACGACAATCTGAATCGGGGCTGAAGTTGAAGCGGTTTTCTTATTCACTCCGGTCAAGGTCACGTGGTACATGCCGGGCTTCTCAAAGGTGTAGCTCAACTGGCTTCCCTGACCAATTACCTGACGCTCAGTTGACCACGTCATGGAACTGGGTGGGAGGACAGCACCGCCTGCCGTTCCCGTCAACTCAACTGTGAACGGGGCTTTCCCAGTGACCACACTGGCATTGGCTTCCATTGCCAGTGCTTTTCCAATGGAAGGTGTGGCCGGTTGAACAATTTCCTTTAAGAGAAAATTATCGCCATCAAAACTCACATTGCGCGGTTTGGCTGGAACTTTGAGCGCAAAGACCTGAGACCGAAACCGGTTGAGGACCTGAAATGTCTGCTTTTCGCCACCTTCCATCACCACTGAAAGTTGAACCGGCACTACATATGTCGAAGGACCTTTCTGACCAACCAGAGCATGAGTTTGCCGCTGGTCAAGACGAACCAGCACGGTGTACGTGCCATCTGAATTTAGCTTTGTCTGAGTCACGTAGCTATAAATCGGTCGGCGTTCAGAGTACACCCATTCAGTAAAGAAATCTGTCAGCGGTGCTCCATAGTGGTCTTCGCAAACCTTCTGAAAATCCGCCGTGGTTGCATTTCCAAAAGCAAAGCGTTGGCGGTAATCCCGCAACGTCGCGAAAAAGACGTCATCTCCCATCATGCCCCGCAGCATGTGCAAGACCCACGCCCCTTTGGTGTAAATGGCATTGGTATCATCAAACGGGTCGCCTGGATCCTCGGCATACACCGTGCCACGGAGTGCTCCGCTGGCTCGACCGTCATCATAGTAGTCAACCATCAGGCCACCAGCGAACAGGTCAAAGTTTTTCTCGAAAAAGAGAACTTCCGAATAGGTGGCAAAACCTTCGTTGAGCCAGATGTCCGCCCAATCCCTGATAGTGACATCATCTCCCCACCACTGGTGTCCAAGTTCGTGAGCAATGATGCTTTGGCTGCTGCCATTGCTGGTGATGACGGGGGCACCCAGTGACGTCATCGTTTGATGTTCCATCCCCCCACCCCAGGGAAATTCAGCCATACCGTATTTTTCACCGACAAACGGATATTCACCAAAGAGCGGTGCATAGAGTTCGAGCATGCGACGAGTAATGGCAAATTTCTGCTGGGCAATGGTGAGGTGTTCAGGATAGACATAATGCACGATGGGCATGGTCGTGCCGTCGAGTGCGGTGTAGGTATCTTCAATCGTTTTGAAATTGGTAATGGCCAGTGATACCAGATAGGTTGAAACCGGGTAGCGTTCGTCCCAAACAAAGGTTTTGCGGCCATCGGCTTCAGTTTGAACATCTTTCAACATGCCATTTGAAGCAACAACATAGGGATCCGGCACGGTTACCGCCAGTTGCACCGTCGCTTTATCGGCTGGGTTGTCCACACAGGGCCACCAGGTTGAGGCGCCGTATGGCTCGGAAAGTGTTGCAATAAGCGGGGTTCCAGCATGTTGGGTAAAGAACATGGCCCCACCTTCCGGCCCCAGTCCCCCAAATGATTTTGGGGCGCCGCTATAGCTGAGCGTCACCCCAAATTCAGTACCCGCCGCCAATGGCTGGAAAAACGAAACCACAATCTGGTCGGTCTTTCGGGTGTAATCAGCCTGTTGTGACAATCCAGTTACTTGCAAGGAATTGACCCGCAACTGTTGATCCAGGTCAATCAAAAACGTCGCCACTCCATCAGCTTCGGTTTTGGCTGTGAGTTCCACCGTGCCACTGATAAACTGCTGGCCCGGAGATAAATCCAGGCTGAGTGAGTAATTCAAAACATCAACTGGCTGAACCGTAACATACGGATTGGCTTGAGCCGCTCTGGCTTCCATCATGTGATGGTAGCGGTGCTGGCAGCCATTTCGCTTTAACCACTCCTGGTTAAACCGGGCTTCTTCCAGAATGGCACGGACTTCAGAGGAAAGATTCTTCAACCTTGGGGTTTTCCCAAAGGTTGAAAAAGGGGTCAGGAGAAAAAGACCAACGAGCGTCAAAATGACGCAGTGTTTCAGGCGAGTCAATCGCATAGGGGAGGAAGACCTTTACAGAGATAAATGGAAGTACTCTTCACTGATTGGAAGTGAATCAAGATGTATGATTTGCAACCTTGCATTACACCAGAGCAGTCTCGCTCTCGCAACCCATCTACCACTCTTTTTCTTCCTTCTCGTGCAAAACTCACCTAAAAATCCAGTTGAGCCAGATGAATACCGTTCAAGAACCAGTATTTTGCTTCAAGCCAGGCTCTCAATGCGCAGCCGGTTGATAGGTACCCGCCACGGCTCGAAACGTAATCGCGATTCGATTCCAGGTATTGATAGCGGCAATCGCCCAGGTCAATATCACCAGTTCTTCATCGGTAAAGTGGGGTTTTACCGCCGTAAAGACATCATCCGGAACATGCCCGTTGGTCACCAGGGTCACCGCTTCCGTCAGCATCAAAGCCGCCCGTTCACGTTCAGTATAAAATGGTGCTTCACGCCAGGCATTGAGCAAATACAGACGTTGCTCGCTTTCTCCTCCGGCGCGTAAGTCCTTGGAGTGCATATCAATACAATAAGCGCACCCGTTGATTTGCGAGGCCCGAAGCTTGATCAAATGCAACAGCATCGGCTCAATACCGCTTCGTGAAACCTGATTTTCGAGGTGCAACATTGCCTTATAAATACTGGTCGCAAATTTTGAATAATCCATCCGTGTTTCCATACAAAATCTCCTTTTCGAATTTAACTGAAGGGAAATTCCCGTTGTGTGTGACACGGAAAACTTACCAGAATATGGTCAAGTCAAAAGATCCATTTAGACCATTTTGACTAGACCATTTTCATTCGGGTTCCGGGTTCCAGATTTGAATTCTTTTCTCTTATGTCCTTTATGTCTTTTAAACCCCGATACCCTGAACCTGATACCCTAATTGGTATCAAACACCAGGGAGAGGATTCAACTATGGCCAAAAAAGCTACTTTTCAGGATTTTTCACCTCAAAGGAAACCTGAAGAACAGACGTTGTTTCGGTGGTTATATGACGAACTTCGGAGCGCCATCCTTGAAGGCCGATTGAAATCAGGGGCTCGCCTCCCCTCAACACGCAACCTTGCCCAACAGTTTGGAGTTTCGCGGGGCACGGTAGTGGTGGTGTTTGAACAACTCCAGGCTGAAGGATATATCGTGAGTCAGACCGGATCCGGTACTGTGGTCGCAACCTCTTTACCAGACGAGTTTACCCAGGCGTCCCAGGTGCTTCATTCACCTCAAAACGGATTGGTTTCGACGAGGTCACTTTCAGAGCGCGGTGCCCGCTTGCTGACAAATCCATTCCTCATCCATCGGCAAACCGCGGTTGGAAAACCTTTTCAATCCAATACCCCAGCCGTTGAAGCCTTTCCAATCGAAGTCTGGAGTCGTCTGGCGGGACGGCGGATGCGTCGGGCAACCCGGCTGCTGCTTAGTTCTGGGGATCCAGCCGGGTATCGTCCGCTCCGTGAAGCGCTGGCAACCTACCTTCAGACCGCCCGAGGTGTCAGGTGTGAAATTGAACAAATCCTGATTGTTTCGGGAATTCAGCAGGCGCTTGATTTAACCACCCGCCTTCTGCTTGATCGTGGAGATTGGGTTTGGATGGAAGATCCAGGCTACCCCGGTGCCACAAGTTTGTTTCGAGGCTCCGGGCTCAAGCTGTATCTCCTGCCCGTTGATAAAGGGGGACTTGATGTGGAAGCAGGGTTACGTGGCTGTCCAACGGCCCGACTCATCTATCTCACCCCGGCACACCAGTTTCCGCTCGGAGTTATGTTGTCGCTTGAGCGACGGCTGGCTTTGTTGAAATGGGCCCAGTCCAATGGAAGCTGGATCTTTGAAGACGACTATGACAGCGAATACCGCTACGTTGAGCGCCCGTTGGCGGCACTCCAGGGTCTCGACCAGCATGGTTGTGTGCTGTATGCCGGAAGTTTTAACAAAATTCTGTTCTCTGCCCTGCGCATCGGGTATCTGGTTGTTCCTCCGTCACTGGTTGATGCGTTCACGGCGCTTCGGTCAACCGTTGATCGGTTTCCAGCCGTGATGGATCAGGCCATTCTGGCTGACTTTATCAGTGATGGCTATTTTGGTCAGCACATTCGTCGAACTCGGGAACTCTATCACCACCGACTTCAGGTTTTTCTGGAATCAGTCAGTCGTCGGCTGGGAGGGTTGCTTGAGGTAGCTTCCACCAATGCCGGGTTACAAACCATCGGCTGGCTTCCACACGGAGCGGATGACCAACAAACAACTCAGCGGGCAGCCGATTTCGGAGTGGAAACCATTGGAATATCACGATATACCATCCAGCATCGGGTCCGACCTGGGCTGGTCCTTGGCTTTGCCGCAGTTGATGAGAAGGAAATTGACCAGGGGGTTGAACGACTTGGGTTTGCACTTGAAAGTATGCAGCGTCAGCGGCCTTCGCCATGACTGACTAGCCAAACAAGAGTTCCTCTGCTAGAAACCACCTGCTCTGAAATCTCAGGTACCTGAAACACCTGAATTTCTCTATCTTCATATATTTAAGGACAGAACAAACGCATGAGTGCAACTTTAGGCATTGAAGAGATCGTGGTTGGGTCGGGCGCTTCACCAAAAATCGGTGACACCGTGGTGGTTCACTACACCGGCGTGCTCACCAATGGCGTCAAGTTTGACAGTTCAAAAGATCGCAACCGCCCATTTGAATTCATTTTGGGTGTGGGACAGGTCATCAAAGGGTGGGATCAGGGTGTCGCGACCATGAAAATTGGCGGCAAACGCAAACTGACAGTTCCACCTGAACTTGGCTATGGAAGCCGTGGGATTGGTCCCATTCCACCGAATTCAACCCTGATTTTTGAAGTTGAATTGCTTGGCATCAAATAAAGCGAGTAGCGAAGTAGCGAAGCAGGTCAGATTGTTTCCTGTCAATCCTTAAACTCTTTGTCTTTCGCTATTTCGCTATTTCACCTTCTTTGCTATTTGGCGATGCGGGTCACTTGCCAACTGGCGATATTCGTAAAATTCGCCACGGAGCCGATGATATTTGACACCGGTTCGAAATCGCTGGCAGGGGGCCCCAAACCGACTGAACTGATATTGAACCCAGGCCAGCGGAATTTTGAGCCAGTACCGCACTGGAACGTTGAGGATTTGCAGTAAGGCCGGTTCAGAATCCATCCGCGCCCGGCCCCGCCCATAGAAAAAAGCCCGACGAAATAACCAGTCGAATGAAATCTGGCCGGCATCCACATTGTGACTCACCTGCGCGGTTGGAACATAGATAATCTGACATCCTCTGGCTCGCAATCGTTGAAGAAACTCTGTCTCTCCGCCCATTGGGTAACTCCTGCCCTGAGGACCCATCTGAGGATCAAAGTGAACTCCCTCCATTGCTGTTCGTCGAACAGCAAAGTTCGGCCCAAAAGGTAAAATATTGTGATATTCAAATGGGGTTTCTTCGGTCATGGGAGGAATCCATACCGGAGGGAATTTTGAAAAGGCAGTTGAAGTGAAGACTTCTTCTTTCAACCAGACTGGTGTTTCAGGTGGGTATGTGGGTTCAATTGGGCCGCAAAAAATATCAAAGTCTGGCCACCGTTGAGCCGCCTGATACAGATCAACTAACCACCGGTTCGAATGAGTACCATCATCATCGGTAAAAACCAGCAATTGACCTTTTGCAACCTTCAGTCCTTGATTCAAAGCTCGATTTTTTCCAGGTTCGGGTTCAAAAAGCGAGACCAGAGGAAGTGTGCGGCGCGCCTGCTCCAAAACCTGTGGCGTGTCGTCAGTACTGTTGTTGTCAATGACAATGACTTCCCATCTAAGTCCATTCATTTCCTGGCGAGCAAGAGAGGCCAGGGTCGGGCCAAGGAGTCTGGCCCGATTCCGGGTGGCAATCAACACGCTGAGATCAAGAGGGTGAGTCATAGAGAAGGAGGAATTGACTGACCTGACCGATGGATCTGGCGGTATTCAAATATCTGTCCGCGCAGGAAATAAAGCGTTGAACTGGTTTTGAACTTTTGCGGTTCCGCCCGAAAAAAGAACAGATGGTGGAACAACCAGGTAATGCAGAAGACAACCATCAGTCGAGCAGGAACACCACCCAACCGAAATGAGGTGGTGTTAGGTGCAAAATGAACAAACCCACGCCCAAACCGAAACGCCCGGTTCAACAGCCAGGCTGATTCAAGCTGGTGCTTTTCAACCCGGTGAAAGACTTTCGCTCTGGGAACATACCCAATCTGCTGATTTTCTTCATATATCCGGGCTAAAAACTCAGTCTCATCTCCCAGGGGTGATTGTGGATCCGCCGCCTGTGGTCCCAGACTTAATGAAAAACGCTTTCCACCAACAGCGGCTGCCCGCAGGGCATAATTTGGCCCAAATGGCAGGGTTGGATCGTCAAGCCGGGTATTTTCAGTGTGATTGAGATCAAAATGGGAAAAGGCAATTGAGGTAATCCGCCGATTTTGGCGAATCCATTCCGGCGTTTCAGGTGGCAGTAACGGGATAACCGGACCGCCAAAAATTGAAATTTCTGGCCATTGTCTGGAGGCAGCGACCAGTTCTGAGACCCATTGTTCAGTGTGCTCAGTGTCGTCATCAGTAAAAATCAGTAATTCACCTGTCACGATATCAAGTGCCCGGTTCAATGCCCGGTTTTTTCCTGGGGTTGGCTCCGTCAGCGGAATCAACGGCAACCAGCTTTGGGCTTCGCGTAAAACCTGGGCTGTATCGTCGCTGCTTCCATTATCAACGACTACAATTTCCCATCGAATTCCATTCAAGTGTTGATTGCGCAACGATTGCAACGTTTGCCGCAAAACGGACGCTCGATTTCGAGTGGAAATCAAAATACTGACATCAACGTTCTCCACGATATCAGCCCCCTCAAAACAAGACTGGAGATGGTTTTGAGGGAACCAAAACCGATCTCCAGTATGACAAAATAAAAATTACTGGTGCTCGCGGCGGGAATCGAACCCACGACCTACCGCTTAGGAGGCGGTTGCTCTATCCACTGAGCTACGCGAGCAAATCTCGAAGGACAAGGAATGAGAAACTCAACTTAATGATACCAGTTTGTAGTCAGTAGTCAGTAGTCAGTAGTTTACTAACTTTACTTCTTTGAGTTACTTCACTGTTCGCGAATCCAGGCAATTCATTCCGCTGAAAGTCTTTCAACTCTCCGCTCTTATGAATCATAGCGCAGGAGTGATTCGACGTGATACCCGGCCAGTTTTTCACGACCGTTGAGAAAATCCAGTTCGATCACAAAGGTAATGCCCACGACCGTACCGCCAAGGCGTTCAACCAGTTTGGTTACAGCCAGGGCCGTTCCGCCGGTTGCCAGCAAATCATCCGCGATCAGCACCCGATGACCAGGCTGGATCGAATCTTTGTGGATCTCAAGACAATCACTGCCATACTCCAGGTCATAGCATTCACGCTCGGTTTCCGCCGGAAGCTTTTTGGGTTTCCGAACCGGGACAAAACCGGCCCCCAGGTGATAGGCGATGGCTGGGGCAAAAATAAAACCACGGGCTTCGATCCCAACCACCACGTCAATTTTCTCGCCGACAAATCCTTCGCTCATGCGGTTGATCACACGCTTGAGCCCCTTTGGGTCTTTCAAGAGGGTGGTGATGTCATAAAACAAAATGCCGGGTTTAGGAAAATCCGGGATTTCACGAACAAGTTTACGAAGAGCATCCATAAAGCAAAATTCCTATCCATTAATGCGAAATGTATCAAAATGTCCGGTTGGTTCGACGGCGGTTTCACTGATTTTTCGAACTTCCGCATACATCGGACCAAAGGCAAGATCGTGTTTGAGCTTTTCAATGGCATCAAGAGTACCTTCAACCCAGGCTTCAACTGAGCCATCGGGCAAATTTCGCACCCATCCTCTGATTTGATACTGACAGGCGGCGCGAAGCGTGTAATAGCGATACCCGACTCCCTGCACACGGCCAGTAATCACAAAACGTCGAGCAACAACGGCCATGAGAACATTACCTCTACCCACTCTCAAAAATGCAAAAAGGCCATCAATTCGAAGTGAACGGATGGCCTTCCTTTAGGATAACCTGGTCGGGGCGAGAGGATTTGAACCTCCGACCTTTCGGTCCCGAACCGAACGCTCTACCAGGCTGAGCCACGCCCCGTCAAACTGGAATGTCCTGGAAAGGGACGGATAGTACTCTCCGGTCCAGGTCTTGTCAAATGAAAAACCTGGGGCTGAGAAAACCAGGGCTGAGAGCTTGGGGCTGAAGACAACGGGCTGAAGACTTCGGGTTTAAAACAAAATTCCCAACTTCTTCAGCCCGTTGTCTTCAGCCCCGAGTCTTGGAGTCTTCCGCCCGCCTTTCTTAGTTGCTGGTGCTAATTCCCGACCAACTGGGCAAGGTCAACGCTGGCACATACGCGGATTCTTCAAAGTTGAATTTAAAGTACCCTTTGAATTTGGTGACGTTGGAGATGCCTTCCCCGCGAGCCAGGGTGGGCATTCGGAACCGACCATTAAATTCTGAATAATCAACCGTGGCACTGATTGATTCGATATCTTTGAGGTGTTTATCCAACACAGCCAGGTTGTACATGGCTTCAACCTGAACGGTGAGCATATCGCCGGTGGTGCCATTGACATAGACAATCCCAACGGCCAGGGGAACGCTCTTGATATTCGCTTTGGGTTTAAAGCGGAAGGCGCGTTCACCTTCGCGTTCGGCGGGCGCCGGTTCAAACTCATAATAAGGTAATTTTTCGGGCAGGAGCGGAAAGAAAATCAAATCCAGGAACGCCTGTGAGGTCAGCCCGGTGCTTTCCTTGGGATTGACTTTGGTTTTTGGATTGCCTTTGTCGTCAGTGTCAGCAACGACTCTCGGGACAACCAGGTAATTGGTTTTGTCGTTTTCATCCACCTGATATCCGATCTCAACTTCCGTATCCCGAAATTGCTTGCGTTCTCCAGGAGGGAGACCAGGGGCTTTTGGTTTTTCATAGCGCTCCATGTGCAGCCGTTGCCGATACTTACATCGGTCACGAATCACCAGTGATTGATGCTGGTTGCAGGCGGTTTTACAAATTAATTCTGGAACACCGGTGCAATCCATCGTCGCCACGCCTGGACAATCCGGCGTCCGAGTCGGGTCAACCAGCGGTGTTCCTCTGGTAACGAGCGCCGAGCCAGTCACCCACAAAAAGGCGACCAGAGAAAGCGAAACCAGCCGGGCATGTAATTTATGAATTTTCATGGTATCTTTTACTCCATCTCGCAGTTTCGAAATAGTTTGTTGTTTGAAGAATGAGATTTTGAAATTGAGCACTGTCAGGAATCCATTGTCTGATGCAGCAAGGCCACTGCTGTGTTTTCCGATGAGAACCAACCTGATGCACCAACAGACTTCCCTGGCTGTTTTTCGAGCGTGGCTTCCGACTTCACTACCTTGATTGGTCATTTAAATTTTCCAAGAGCCACTGTTTTATGCAGAACCGATATTACCGGCTTCCCAATGCCTTTCATATTTCACTTGACCCATTACTGGATGAACTGCGGCAGTTTTTTGTCTTGAACGGCCATCAGGTTCAAATCATTCCAATCAATAACGGTCATATTCTGCAAGCCCAAAAAGAATCAACCTTGAGCAACCTGACAGCTCAGTCCTCGGCCCTGACGGTGCGGTTGACCCGCGAACTTGATGGATTGCGAGTTGAAGTCGGCAATGGGCGGTGGCTGGATAAAGCGGCCATCGGGTTGGTTGGATACGTATTGCTGGCACCGCTCATTTTGCTTCCAATTGTCGGTGCAATCAATCAGTTTAAGCTGTCAGAAGATGTTTGGGAAAAAATCGAAGCCTTTGTCGCCCGACAGAACGGCGCGCCAATGCCAGGAACGGCGTATTCCCCCCCTCCCCCGGCTGGCTATACTTCTCCAACCTACTACCCACCCCCCGCTTCCGCCGTTGAGGTACGCTGTGCTTCGTGTAAGACCGTTCTGGCAACGGGTGCCATGTTTTGTTCGCGGTGCGGAACCAGGGTTGGAAACGGTTCGGTGGTCGAATCGTTTGCCAGTTCCAGCCCAACCTGTCCCGATTGTGGCCTGATGAACCCTCTTGGGGCACGGTTTTGCTCGGGCTGTGGTCATCGGTTTGGTGGATAACACCACCGTCTCGGGCTTCCACAAAGCCTGAAACGATCAAGGGTTTGCTGATTCCAATTTGCTTTGCCCCCTTTGAAATCAAACTTTTTCAAAGGCCAACGCACCCAAACCCATCAATGTGAAGTTCACGCATCAAGCCGTGTGGACTTCCGCTTTTCCTGCCCCCTTCGTTCACCAACCAGATTCCATTCCAGGGGTTGGCAGTTTTTTGGTTTCACTCCAGTCAGGGTTTATTTGGCATTGCAACCATTGATGCCGGTTGCAACTTTTCCCGCGCGGCGTTGTGACTTTTTATGAGCAGTGCTGTTCCGTCACCCTATGATTTGCGGAAATATTTGGAGCAACATCGGTTGCGGGCCGATCAAATGCTGAATTTGGCCAGCCCGGCGCTCAATGGCGGGTTGCCGACCAATCAGCATTGGGAATGGTTGAACGTCTTACTGACCAGGGCGTTTTCACCCGACGCCAAAACCGGGGTTGGCATCCGCGCCAAAGACGAAGTCACCCTCATCAACTCAATTACACCACTGATTGTCAGGCCCAAATTTGTTGATTACCTGGAGAAAGAATCCATTCTGGATCGAAGTGGGAGTCTGCTCAAACAGGTGCAACGCACCAGTACCTTTGATGAACTGGTGCGAAATCAGCTACCGGCCAAGCGCGCACTCCACTCCCTGTTTCATCAAAACAGCACGTCACCCGAACTTCTGACCCGAAACGTGCAACTCAACATTGAGATGCACGACAAGTTTGAAAAACTCTATGGCGAAGTTATCAGACAGATGCAGGATCTTTCCGAGCAACTTCGCCAGCTTCGGGTTAATCCAGCCACACTCCCCGAAGAATCTTCAGAAACGTCCGTGGTCGCGGCGATGGAATTTGCCGTCAGGCCGGCCCCCTGGGTAACTGGCGATTACAGCAAAAATGTTGCGAACCTGCAGACCGTGATCCGGATGCGAGACATGCTCCAACGAGCGGTCATTTACTTTGGAATGAGTCTTCCAGCCGTAAACCCAACCGCACCGGTCACTCTGGCTGATCCAGCCGCTTTTTTTCACTCAACTCCAACTCCCCCTCCGACTCAAGCCCGAACACCAGCCCCAACTTTTACCATTCAGCCAACCCCATTGCCCCAGGGAGCGGATCCAAACCTCGCCCACGAACTGGAAACCGAAATTCAAGCCTGTATCAACTATCTCACCCAAACGATGGCGAATTCGGGGACAAGTTCATCAACAGTGCGGGTGATTCGCCTTTCCTCAGGAAGCTTCCTGCTGACATCCTGGGAAGCTGCTGCCTTCGAACCAACAGCCAATGTCCCGGAATGGCAGGTTAGCTATCTCGTTCGTGAAGGCCGCAAACTGTTGCAACGCAGCATTGCCCTGCTTGCCGTAATTGAGCAGCGACGGCCCAAACCCACTGAAAACATTAAGTTAACCCCCGGTCAACGGAGCGCGGCGCAATACTACCTCGGTCAAATCACCGAAGTTCTCAATACCTTTGACCGCTTTTTGCAACGTTCGGCAACTTCGGCAACCGATATCGAAATCCTCTCGAATATTCGCAATACCCGCCGCAAAATTGTCATGACCCAAACTCAGTTAAAGCAAACCCTGGGGATTCATTCGTGAATGAAGAATGTGGTGAGTGGTTCGTGGTTCGTGGTTCGTGGTTAGGGACTGTAAAAAATCAACTTCCCGGTTTCTTTTGGAAATCAGGCATTTGGATTGAGCATCCTGAAAGGCTGCCGTTCGGATAGCTGGTGGTTGCGAGGCTTTGTGAGCTACCACCGGAAACAGGTTCGTCCTCTCCAGTGCTCTCCCGCTTCGCGGTGCAAAACTAGAACCTGGACGGAACAGGACGCCCGCTCCCCCAGGAACTTATTTTTTAACGCTCTCTAAGCACCAGTCACCAGTCACCAAAAAACCAAACGGCACAGGTGATGAGTTCAACCTGTGCCGTCTCCATTGATTCCATCAAACGAACTCAAAATTAGTTATTGTCATAGACGTGCATATTCAGGATTTTGTCATACAACTGCTTCTTCTCCGGGTCAAACAGCAACCACAAGTTCAAAAAACAGAAGCTTCCAAAAACCTGTTTTAATAACTCACGACCAAAAGCCAGCCAGAATCCTGCTACCTGTCCATCATCCTTTAGACAAATTAAATTCATGAGCTTTTTTCCTGGAGTTATCCCACGAGATCCAAGTAAATAGATTTCCCATATTGCCACCAGGATTATCCCAACAAATGCCACGAGCATCCCCAATACCATAACTGCCTCTTCCTGGCTGGCACCTCCAATCATCATGAGTAACATTCCTGGGATTCCGCCTAAATTTATAATGATTTGATCCACAATATTAGCAATCAACCGTTTCCAGGGATTTCCCGGCTGACGGGTGCCGTATCCCAGTTGACTCAAAAAACCTGGGGTCTGAGGCCCCCCATATTGACCATAGCCTGGTGCCTGGCCGTATCCAGGTGATTGACCATAGCCTGGTGCCTGGCCGTACCCAGGTGATTGACCATAGCCTGGTGACTGACCATAGCCCGGTGACTGACCATACCCTGGCGTTTGGGGCGTTGAATAGGGTGACTGATACGAGGGGGGTTGCTGGCCGTAGGGGCTCTGGGGACTGCCTCCATAAGGATCTGGGCTGGCGCCATACCCACCAGCCGGCGTGTTGCCATATGGGTTTGGATTAGAAGAAGGTTGATTGCCGTAGGCTCCACCCGAAGCACTTCCATATGGCGGTTGTTGCCCCTGGCTTTGTCCATACCCACCTGAAGAGCCACCTTTGCCAAGATCCACGCGGGACAATTGATTACCACAAGAAAAACAATTAAACGCGCTGTCTGGGTTTTGTGTGCCGCATTGAGAACAAATCAATGGCATAGATTTTCCCCGTTGGTGGCTCATTACTACCACCTTCACAGTAAAGTCAGAAATGAGTCTCTCACTCATTTCAACAGAGTTGAGGTTCGGATTATCAATCTTTTGATGGAAAGCTATTGGAAGATGGGGAGTTTAACAGCTTTCGGCGGGTAGAAGCTATGGGAAAATGGTTAGAGGCCAGGGTTCAGGGTTTTCGGAAGGGATGAGGGATGAAGATGGGGGATGAAAAAATCACCATGTCACCTTGTCAGTCGGTCATCTTGTCAAGGTTCAGGGTTTCGAAGGGATAAGGAATGAAATCAATTCAAAATAGTTCACCCGTTTTCTTCAGCCCGCTGTCTTCAGCCCGATTTTCTTCAGCCCCGCTAATGTCCACCAGTCATCATCAATCCAAGTTCTTGCTGGCTCACAAGAGCTGGATCAACTTCCCCGACAACGGCCCCGCCGTACATCACGATCAACCGGTCCGCGAGTGATGTAACTTCTTCAAGTTCGGCAGACACCAGTAAAATCGCAACTCCGTTATCGCGTAACCCAATCAATTGGCGGTGGATGAACTCGATGGCGCCGATGTCTACCCCACGGGTTGGCTGAGACACCAGGAGCAACTTGGGCGGCAATTCAAATTCACGAGCAACAATCAGTTTTTGCTGGTTTCCTCCAGACAATGCCCGGGCACGCAGGGTTCGATTGGCTGGGCGAACGTCAAAGCGCTGAATCAGGACATCAGCTCGTTGATCAATTGCCGGCTGGTCCAGAAAAAAACCTTTAAGGGCTGGTTTGTGATAGTGATCTCCCAGGATCAAATTATCAGACAGGCTAAAATCCAATAGCAATCCACGGTGGTGGCGGTCTTCAGGAATATGGGCAACACCGATGGCTCGGATTTCGCGTGGTGAACGGCCTCCGATGGATTGATTTTTAAAAGTAATGCTTCCATCTGACGGTTTGAGCAGGCCAGCCAGGATTTCAATCAGTTCGGTTTGGCCGTTCCCTTCAACTCCGGCAATTCCCAGGATTTCACCTGCCCGGACTTCAAAATTGAGTCCTTTGATCGCCTCGACGCCGTTGGGCCGGGTAAAATGTAGATTGGAAACTTTGAGCACAACGTCGCCAGGATTGGCTTTGTCTTTTGAAACCCGAAGCAACACATCACGTCCCACCATCATGCGAGCCAGTTCCGCCGCTGATGTCAGTTTGGTCTCGACTTCACCGACCACCGTACCGTCTCGCATCACCGTGACCCGACTGGAAAGCGCCAGAACTTCAGAGAGCTTATGGGTAATAATGATCAGCGTTTTGCCCTGCTCGCGGAGCGTTCGCAAAATGGCAAACATTTCCTCGACTTCCGGCGGAGTCAAAACTGCAGTGGGTTCGTCCAGAATCAGGATTTCAGCCCCACGATAGAGCGTTTT
The DNA here is from genome assembly GCA_016208495.1 of Acidobacteriota bacterium. Classification (NCBI taxonomy): domain Bacteria; kingdom Pseudomonadati; phylum Acidobacteriota; species Acidobacteriota bacterium. The sequence goes on from JACQXX010000097.1 coordinate 15,477, forward strand.
TAAGATCTCGACCCGCTGCTGTTGGCCGACCGAAAGGTCTTGAATTAAGGCATCCGGATCAATGTGAAGGCCATAGGTTTGAGAGAGTTCCTTGATCCGTTCCTTTGCCTGTCGGTAGTGAATGCGAATTCCCGGGCCGGGCTCGGCTCCCAAAATAATGTTTTCAGTGACTGAAAGTGTCGGCACCAGCATAAAGTGCTGGTGAACCATCCCTAGTCCGCGGGCAATTGCATCGCGTGGGGTTTTGAGCGCCACGGTTTCTCCGTGCAACCGGATCTCACCGCTGTCGGGCACATAGAGCCCATACAACAGATTCATGGCGGTGGACTTCCCCGCGCCGTTTTCTCCCACAATGGCGTGAATGCTTTGTTTTTCGATACGGAGTGTGATCCGATTATTGGCCGTGACGGCGCCGAAACGCTTGGTCACTTCAAGCATCTCGACGGCGTATGCTGGGGGAGTCATTGGATTTGAACTCGAAGTTGGAGATTGAAAAAAGTGGGGATACACCCTGCTGGATTCGAACCAGCGACCTTTGGCTCCGGAGGCCAACGCTCTATCCAACTGAGCTAAGGGTGCAAATTTTGTGAGCGCGAAGAGTACATACTTGAACCAGAAATTTCAAGTGGTCAAATTTTGTTTTCGCAAAGCACGTAGGTGACAAGGTGACAAGGTGACAAGGTGACAAGGTGACAGGGTGACAGGGTGACAAGGTGACAAGGTGACAAGGTGACAGGTGACAAATGACAGGGTGACAAGGTGACAAGGTGACAAGGTGACAGGGTGACAAGGTGACAAGGTAACAAAACCTTCATTTCCTGAGCATCTTGTCAAAAAGTCACCGATCAAAAGGTCATCCTGTCAAAAGGTCACCTTGTCACCCTGTCATTTGTCACCTTGTCAAAAAGTCACCTTGTCACCCTGTCATTTGTCACCTTGTCATTTGGTCAGGAATCGTTAGTCCCTGCCCTTTTGCTTTTGCTGGCCACCCTGCTGACCACCGCCCTGCTGGCCGCCGCCTTGCTGACCACCGCCCTGCTGGCCGCCACCGCCCTGTTGTGGTCGGTTTTGTGGTTGGGCGTCACCACCGGCTGGCGCGGGTGCCGCCGGCGCACTCCCTTCTTCTTTTCCAACTTCAAGGCTGCAATTGCCAAACTGAACCTGGAGTTTATTTGAATCGGGGGTGCTTAATTTGACTTCAAGCATCGTGGCGCGAATGATCGTCTGATCGTTGACTTTGCCGGATAATTCGACCATTTCCGCATCAATTTGACCAGCAATTTCACCCTGTGATTTCAGGTCGTTGACTTTAATGGTGCCGTGAACCGAGCCTCCTTCACTGACCACCAGCGACGGCGAATGGATTTCACCGTTGACTTTGCCACTGACCACAACGGCGCAGTTTGACTTTAACGTCCCGGTCAGTTCGCTTCCTTCTTCAATAATGGTGCGTTTGGTATTTTGATCACTCATGGCGAATACATGCTCCTTGAAAGTAAGGTCAGGCGCCAGGCGCCTGCCAACATCTTTTCATAAGTCGAAGTTAAAATAACAATGTGCTGCAATGCGAAGTGGTCCGCAGCGGGCTTGTGGAATGAGCCCTCTGCGGTGCGCAATGAGGGGATGGAGGATTAAGTGGAAGTTGCAATCTTGAGCCGCAGGAAACAACCTGGTTCAAAAGCAAATTGTGTCAGAGACGGGGGTTGTTTGATCATGCCTTTGACTGATCCGGTTGCACCGACAATCAGTTGCTTGGCACCGTCAATCCCAGGGGCGGAGTCTTCAACAAACCGGCCATACACAATAATGATCCCGTTCCCTGAAATTCGACATCCATCCAGCAACCCTTCTTTTCCGATGATGAGTTGTGCGCCATCGCCTAATGCAATCGAGCACTTCAAGAATCGGCCTTCGACTTCAACAATTGAACCAGTATCAAATTCGAGCTTCGCGTCGCGTAACACGTCACCGCGCCCAAAATAGCGGCGGTTCCCGGTTGATGGTGCCACAGCGGCTGGTGCCGCCGCCGGTGCCGCCGCGCCACCGCCCTCTTTCAAACCATTGAGGTAATTGACCAGTTCAGCGCCTTTGACCCGTTGTGAGCCATCGCCCTCTTTACTGAAATCAACCCACTCGGCCTTCACCATTTTGGCCAGGTCCGCCGTCAAATCACCACCATACAACAAAACGTCATTGAAGGTGGCACCTGATAATTGAGCTTTGCCCCAGGTGACGTGCCGGCAGTCAGCTTTGGTGAAATTCGCCCGCTGCAGGGTGGCATCCGCCAGAACAGCACGCTCCAAAATCGCCCCAGTCAGGTTTGCACCAGGGAGCAGGGCGCCGCGCAGCGAGACATCCCGCATATTGGCTCCGGTCAGGTCCGCTTCTTCCAGATTCGCCTTTTCCAAAACCGCATTTTGGAAATCAGCTTTCACCATTGAAGACCCACCCAAATAGGCTTCTTGAAGATCGGCATTGCTCAGTATCGCACCGTCGAGGCGGGCGCCACCAAGGTTGGCCAGAGCCAGTTGAGCGGCATTGAGCCTGGCTCGCGATAAATTTGCATTTTCCAGATTGGCGCCTTCCAGATTCGTCCGCGACAAATCAGCGTCTGACAGGTTGGCCCCTTCCAGATTGGCGCTTTCCAGGTCAGCCCCTCGCAGGTTGGCCCCTTCCAGGTTGGCCCTGGCTAAAAAGGCATCCCGCAAGTTGGCACTCGCAAGGTTGGCCTTGCGCAAGACCGACTCTTCGAAATCAACACCTTCCAGGTCGGCTCGGCGTAAATTCGCCCCCTCCAGTTGGGCCTGCGCAAGCTTTAAATCACGCAAGTCGGCACGCTCCAGGCCCTCTCCATTCGCTACCTTCTGAATTACTTCTTCACGGGAAAATTCAGCCATAAAGACTCTCCCCCCTTAATTGTTGTAAGCTTCCCAGCGCAAAGAATATGTGACTCTTTTGTTATGCATGTGATGATGGCGCCACAGGAGCCAGGGCGTCACCCGGAAAAGTGCGGGAAATAAATTAAGAATTAAGAATTAAGAATTAAGAATTAAGCTTTTGATCCAGCAAGAGGGCTTGTTCATCCTTCTTAATTCCCGGAACTGATTCGAACCACAGTCGCCACCAGCTCACCGCCGGTTTCATTACATTTCATTTCCTAACGTCTGAAGAAATTCCTGAAGCCGTTGAATGCGTTTTTCAAATGAGAGGCGCTGAATTTCCTTGACCAGGTCAACCGCCTGCAATTCAGCCAATACAATATTGATCTGAAGCTGGGTATCCTGCCGGGCCTGACGATAATACCGACGGTCTTCAGCCGCGGCGGGGTTTGTCCATTCAGCCGCCGTGGCTTTTTCATACTGGTCGTGAAATTCTTTCAAATCCTGAGTCAGGTGTTCCAATCGAGCCCGATGCGCACTGTTTCCAGCATCAACCGGGCTGGTCTCAAGATCGTGTTGATATTGCCGGAATTTTTCGCAAATCCGTTCGGCCAGCCAGATTGGCAATCCAGAAGCTACCGCAATATCTTCTTTCGATCCCATAAAATAGCTCTCAAGCGTGGTCAAACCGGCTCGATAGAGCTTATCAATGGTGACCTTTCCAACATCTGGAATTTGCTTGAGGAGCGAGTTGATGATCATACCTTCAGACTGGGCACTTTCCTCACCCAGGGTGAAGGTCTGGGGCAGCATCTCGACCAGGGTTTCATAATAGGCGAGAACCCGCTCGCGTAGATCGCCCGTGATGGACGGTTCAAACGAAGCCCTGGCTTCAATGAGCAGTGCGTCAAAATTCCCGACGGCATCACTGACTTCCGTCAGTCCCATGCCATTGGCCGATTTTGACAGGCTCATCAAGGCTGGTTGACAGATATCAAGCCATTCTTTTCGCGCGGCTCCGGACCGGAGTTCAAAAATAAAGTTCTTGACCGGCTTGATGTAATTGGCGGCAATGTTGGCAAACAGTTCGCGAATTTCAGCCTGATCTACCTCAACCCCGGTTGACTCACCATCAGCGTGGGCAGGGGCCTCGCCAGCCATCAGCGAATCAAAGGCGTCGTCAAAATCGCCAAGTTCATCATCAAAGAAGGATCCACCCTCCGGGGCAACCGCTTCTTCATCCGTTACAAGCCCAGGCCCAGCCGTTGTTTCCACGGTGCCGCCAAAAAATTCAGCCGTTGTTTCCACACCGGTCACAGGTTCGGCATGCAATGCCTCAGCCACAAAAGCCCCATCCATGACCAGTGTCGGAGCAACTTCACTGATCGCAGGCAATTCACCGGTTGGCTCAGAACTGGTTTCCATATCCCCCAACAGTGACACCAGCGCCCGGTCCAGTTCAGTCGTCGAAGGTCCCTGGGCAAATCCAGACAGGTGTGACTCCCGGGCTGGGGGTACAGATGGGGGCGGAGTGGGCGCGGGCTGGGAAGAAACTCCCTGGTTGGCCTTACGGGCTTCCTCGCGTTTTAACTCAAGTAAAATCAGCCGCTCTTCTTCGGTCAATTCACCAAATTCAGCAAACAGTTCCGCTTCCAGCGCGGCATCATCCGGGAAGGCCGGTTTTGATTCAATCACTGGTGCCAGTGGGAGCGGTTCACTAAAGAAGGAGACCGGTTCTGGTTCTGGTTTGGTAATTTGGACTGGCGGCTGAGGAAGGTCTTCCTGAGTTTTGACGGGCCCGGTGATGGGCACTGGCTGGCTACTCACCGCCGGCTCCATCAAGTCCGCCGTCGTTGGAGGCGCCACATACGTTGACGGAAGCGACAACGGACCGGCGGGTGCCGTGGGGGCGGCAAGCGGTGCGGAGTCAACTGGTTTAACGGATGGTTCAGGGGTTCGCGGTGGGGCAACCGGCGGCGCAGGTTTTGGCGTTTCCGCAACAGGTGGTGGTGGAGTAACACGTGGAGGCGGTGGTGGTGGTGGCGTCGGTGGCGGAGGGGCTTCTTTCCGTTTACCGAAGAGGCGATCAAAAATTCCCATACGTGTTCCTCGAAAATACCCACCCTGGCTCGCTCGGCTTTAGACATAGCCGTATGATCTTGCACGTAACGTTGAGCTATGTTGGTTAGGCGGCCCTGCCCATTCAGGTGACTGATCGGTTGAAGGACTTCCACAACAAGGAGGCTCAGGTTGACCTGAACCCGGTTTTTGCCAATTTCTGACGACGAATGTTGCGAGTGAAACACCTCTCCAAATCACCAAAAAGTGAAAAGTGGAAAGGTCTACGCGTGACAAAGATGGAATCTCAAAAACAGGGAGTGCGGTGTGGCTGGTGAAAGCCAGCACCTCTTTTTCGAAACTACTGAATGCGGAAGCAATCTTAGCTGGCACGGTACCGGATAAACCACTTGAGTCATCCGAAGCACGGTGTCATCAGTCAGAAGTACCAGATCCACGCTGGAGTAAGGGATAGTTCATCCCCTGTCACCAAAAATTCAGATGTCCAGAAGGGTGAAAATATCGTCAGGTGGGTGGAATTGCTGTTTGGAAAAGAAGACTTGCCTGAATCTCACTGATGCTGCACGAGTATAGGCACGCCAAGCTTGGAACGCAACCAGTAATTTCTATCTCTGGATAGTCCATTCCTGGACAGTTGCTGGATTTTTCTTCGATGAAAGCCGGTGAGTTACACGCATTTTTCGGGCATTGCTTTCCCAGGCTTTTGATTCCGGGTACTATGCTGACCATTCCAACTTCCCTTTTTCATTTCCAATGACCCAATCTGATTCACCTTCCCTCCCTCGACCGGCCCCGAGCCTGCAACGAATTCTGGGGGTTGGCGCTGGGCTTGCAGTTTCAATGGGTGTGGCAATTGGCGCCGGGATTTTCCGGAATCCAGGCGAAGTTGCCGGACTTCTGCCCACAAGCAGCCTGATATTGCTGGTTTGGCTGGCTGGAGGCATGTTGACCTTGATTGATGCCCTGGTGCTGGCTGAACTCTCAACGTTCTTGCCAAAGGCCGGGGGCTGGTATGTGTATCTTCGTGCCGCTTATGGTCAGTTTCCAGCCTTTCTGTATGGCTGGGCGTCATCACTGATCACCTATCCAGGCAGCGTGGCCGCCGTAGCGGTGGCGATTGGCGAATATTTCGGGAAACTGGTGGTTCCGGTCGGGCAGGCCCTGGGCCTGACGGTCACCTATGGTCAGGCTTCGATCAAAGCGGTGGCGGTGGCGGCCATTTTGATCTTTACCATCCTGAATCTGACGGGTTTGCGCACTGCCTCCTGGGCACAACAAATCTTTACCAGTATCAAAGTTCTGGCCTTGTTGCTGATTGTGGGACTAGCTTTTGGGTTGACCGGAAACACGCCGCCCGTCACACCAGCCCCAGCAATTGCCCCTTCGATATCAACCTGGGTGGCGTTTGGCATCGCCCTCCAGTTTGTGGTGTGGACCTATGACGGATATGCCGATGTCATTACTCTGGCTGAAGAAATGAAGCAGCCCGCGCGGGATATTCCTCGGGCGTTGTTCGGGAGCATTGGAAGCCTCACGCTCCTGTACCTGCTGTTGAATGCCGCCTTTTTGTACGTGCTTTCCCCAACTGAAATGGCAGCGTCCAAAGAATTGGTCGCCGCTGAGGTCTTTGCCCGGCGGACTGGGGCCGCAGGTGAGTTATTTTTGGTGGCTCTGGCTTTTATCACCGTGGTAGGTGGGCTTAATGCCCATTTACTCTCTGGCCCGCGCATCACCTTTGCCATGGCCCGGGACGGGTTGAGTTTTGCCTGGCTCAGCCGGGTCACCGAACGTGGAACTCCGATTGGCGCCCTCCTGCTTCAGAGCACCTGCGCCGTGATTTTGACCTTGACCGGAACCTTTGAAAGCCTCATTGCGATGACGATCTTTGTCATCTGGATCACCAATGCGCTCAACACGTTTGCGGTCTTTCTGTTTCGCCGCTGGTATCCAGACGCCGAACGCCCCTACCGAATTCCTGGGTATCCTGTGGTGCCATTGATTGCGTTGCTGGTGTCGGTGGTTTTGCTGGTCAATATGGTCCGCGAAACCCGACATCAGTTTCAAGAAGCTTATCCATTGCTCACAGCCGGAAATATTGGTCAGGCGCTTCAAATCCTGTCCACCAGCCCAGTTCTGATGGGAATTTTTGTGGTTGTGGTCGGCATTCCGGTGTACTGGCTGTGGCAACGGCTGAAACGTGACAAGGTGACAAGGTGACTGGGTGACAAGGTGATAAAGTGACAAAGTGACAAGGGGACAAGGGGACAAGGGGACACAATGACAAGGTGGTGTAAGGGCGCTGTTGCTTTGAACCGCACCCACTTCGAAAACCCGGAACCCGGAACCCGGAACCCGGAACCCGGAACCCGGAACCCGGAACCCGGAACCCGGAACCCTAAAGTTATGACTGAACTGACCGTTGAATCGCACCTTCGAGTGCGCTATGCCGAAACCGACCAGATGGGTGTGGTGTATCACACCAATTATTTGATTTGGATGGAAATAGGTCGCACTGACTATTGTCGGCGGTGTGGCTTTCAATATGCTACGATGGAGCGTGAGGAAGGCGCGTTTCTCGCCGTCGCCCAGGCCCAATGCCGGTTTTTGGCTTCGGCCAGATACGATGATGAAATCGTGGTCCGGACCCGGCTCAGCGAACTTCGTTCGCGACAGATCAAATTTAGCTACTCGATCCACCGCCATAATGACAATCTGTTATTAGCCGAAGGTGACACGGTTCATATCGTGATCAACCGCGAGGGTCGGCCCATGCGATTCCCCCCCAGGTATTCAGCTCTGCTTTCCCAGGCGCAGTACCCCTGACGCTTAAATCAACGACAGCGAATCATCACACTATGCCCTTCTCTGCCCGGTTCGAAGAAGCCCTGGTGTATGCGGCCCAGCTCCACAAAAATCAGCTCCGCAAAGGTTCACATACACCCTATGTTGCCCACTTACTGGCGGTTGCAGCCCTGGTCATCGAATATGGCGGTGATGAAAACCAGGCTATTGCCGCCTTATTGCACGACGCCATCGAAGACCAGGGAGGCGACGCCATCCGGCAGGAAATCCGCCGGCGCTTTGGCGATGACGTTACGGAACTGGTGGATGGCTGTACCGATGCCGAGACGATCCCGAAACCACCCTGGCGCGCCCGAAAAGAAGCCTATATCGAACATCTGCAAACAGCTTCGGCCCGCGTCCGACTGGTCTCAGCCGCTGACAAACTGCACAACGCCCGTGCAATCCTGACCGATTATCGGGTCAATGGTGAAGGGGTATGGGGCTACTTCCGAGGCGGGAAAGAAGGGACGCTGTGGTACTACCGGACGCTCCTCACAGTCTTTCAAGCCGGTGAACCCAATCGCCTGATTGATGAACTGGAACATACGGTGCGCGAACTTGAGGCACTGGTCGGTCAGAATGAGAAGACCATTTAGTGGTTAGTGGTTAGTGGTTAGTGATGCCAGTTAAGAGTTGAAGCCGTTTTGGTTCTCAGCCCACGAAGTGGGCGCCGGCTCGTAGCCCAGGGCGAGTCTTCGAGCCCTGGGAACCTGGTCACTCCCCACCCGTTCCCCGCCCGGCCAGCCGCCGCCGTAGGCGACGGCTGGCCGGGCGGGGAAATTTGGATTGGAGATGACCCGCATCCGGTGGTGGCGCGTCCAAAGCGACGCTGACCACCGGCTCACCTTACTCCATCCCAACGGGGATGAAAACCAAAAAACACTTCAACCCTTAACTGGCATCAGTGGTTAGTGACTGGGTTTAGGCTCTTCTTCAAAGTATTGATTTCTAACCACTAACCACTAACCACTTTCTTCATTCTTCATTCACTAAGTGGAGCGATAATTGGTGAACTGCATATCAATCCCAAAATCCTGGGTTTTCAACCGACCAATCACGTCTTGCAAAATGTCGCGATCTTTACCAGCCACCCGGACAAAGTCTCCGTTGATCGTGGCCTGGACCTTGAGCTTGGTTTCCTTGATAAACTTCACGATGTCTTTGCATTTTTCAGTTGGAATTCCCTGCTGGATTTCAATTCGCTGACGAACAGTATCGCCGGCAGCCGGTTCGATCTTTCCGTAGCTTAGCCCTTTCAAGGGAACATTGCGTTTGACGAGCCGGGCTTCCAGGACCTCGGTCAAACTTTTGAGTTTATAGGCATCATCCGCTTCGAGGACGATTTCCTTGGGTTCGAGTTGAATGTCACATTTGCTCCCTTTGAAATCAAAGCGCTGGCCAATTTCTTTGAGAGCCTGTTGAACCGCGTTATTGACCTCGGTGTGGTCAATTTTTGAAGTGATGTCGAAAGTATTTTGTTGCGCCATATCTTGAGAAAGAAAACGGGCGGTCACTCAGCCAGTGGTGAAGTGAGCGCCCGGACCTTGTATGTGAATACCAGTTCTGAGGGATGAATTATGAGTTATGAACTGGTTAACCACTTCATATTCAATGAGATGATTTTTTATAATTCATAATTCATAATTTCTATAAGATGAAAGTTCCAACCGTGGTCTTTCCTTATGAGGCAGCCCCGGCATTAAAAACAGGGGCCGAAAACGTTCGCGAATATCCATCCAGTTTACAAATTTCACTCAGGGCATAGGCGGTTTTCTGGGCATTGCGGGTGGCCAGTTCCTGCATTCCCCGTCGCCCAAGCGTGGCCAGAAAGACACTGGCGACCAAGGCACAAAGCGCCTCGTTGGTACAGATGTTGGAGGTCGCCTTCTCACGACGAATGTGCTGTTCTCTGGTGGCCATGGTAATGGTAAACGCCCGGTTCCCATCCGTGTCAAATGCCTGTCCGACCAGGCGGCCTGGCATCTGACGCTGGTACTTTTCACGAGCCGCGAAAAAACCGACAAACGGGCCGCCGAAATTTGGCGCCATTCCCAGTGACTGACCTTCGCCCACCACAATATCCGCCCCAGATTCTCCCGGAGTCTTGAGAATCCCCAGACTGATGGCTTCGGTGACACAAACCGCCAGCAAGGCCCCAACCGCATGGGCGGCAGTGGCCAGTTTTGACAAGTCTTCAATGCTGCCAAAGAAATTTGGGGATTGAACAATGACAGCGGCGGTTTCTTTATCAACCACCAACGTCTCCGTTTCAACGGTGCCGGTGTCTCCCCACCCAATGGTCTCAACCGTAATCCCACTATTGTAGGCATAGGCTTTGATCACCTGCAGGTATTCTGGATGAACCGTGCCGGCACAGACTACTTTTCGTCTTCCAGTGACCCGAACCGCCATCATCATGGCTTCCGCCAGCGCTGTCGAACCGTCATACATCGAGGCATTGGCCACATCCATTCCCGTCAACTGGCAAATCATGGTTTGAAATTCGAAAATCGAATGCACGGTGCCTTGATTGATTTCCGGTTGATAGGGAGTATAGGAAGTATAAAACTCCGAGCGGGAAATCAGGGTGTCAATGATCAGTGGCCGAATATGGTCATATACCCCGGCGCCCAGAAATGAAGCATAGGATTCCGGATCTCGATTCTCGCCTGCCAATTGTTTAAAAGTGGCAATCAACTCAACTTCGCTTTGAGCTGGTGGGATGTCGAGCGGTCGGTTGAGAAGGAGGTTCTCGGGGATCCCCCGAAATAATTCGGCGATCTTGGAAACCCCCATGCTCTCCAGCATGGATTCACGCTCAGAACTGGCATTCGGAATGTATCGCATGTGTAAACCAGTTATGCCTTTCCGTTGTTGATGAAATCTTCGTATTCCGTGGCAGACAGCAGGGCGTCTACTTCGCTTGGGGAAGTCAATCGAACAACCACCATCCACCCTTCATCATAAGGCGAGTTGTTAACCAGTTCAGGTTTGTCAGCCAACTCAGCATTCACTTCTAAAACTTCACCCGAGACTGGAATAAACAATTCACTGACTGCCTTGACGGATTCCACTGATCCAAAAGGGGCGCCTGATTTATAAGTTTCGCCAACTTTCGGTAAATCCACATAGACCACATCTCCCAGTGACTCTTGAGCATAGTAGGTAATGCCAATGCGACCTGTATCCCCGCTCACACGAATCCACTCGTGGTCTTTGGTATAGGAACAATCATCCGGATAATGTGACATACTTGTCTCTTAACTCCTTGAAAGTGATGGGTTAGGGTTAGGGTTTGAAAATCCGATGCCGCACGTTTCAAACCAGTCGTTGTGAGTGGGAAGGACCACCAATCAGGATCAATGAGAGGAGGTTCCCTTTTTCCCGATGGGGCTATTTTTGTCGTTTATAGAACGGGGTTGGAATGACATGAGCCGCGACTTCACGACCACGGACAAAGATCTGAATGGGCGTTCCAATCTGAGTGAGATGAAGTGGCAGGTACGCCAACCCAATGTTTTTCTTCAGGTACGGCGAAGGGCTTCCGGAGGTAACGCGACCAACTTCCTCGCCATCGTGCAACACCGTGTAGCCATCACGGGCTGGCACCCGATCATCAACCTCGAAGCCAGCCAGTTTTCGCGGCAGACCCTCGGTTTTTTGGCGCTGGATCAGGTCGCTTCCCAGGAATTCACCTTTATTCAATTTGCAAATCCATCCCAGATCGGCCTCAAGCGGTGTGGTGGTGTCATCAATTTCGTGGCCGTAGAGGGCCATTTTGGCTTCCAACCGCAACGTATTGCGCGCTCCTAATCCAACCGGGACCAACCCATAGGCTTTTCCAGCCTTGAGCAAGCCTTCCCAAATGCCGACACTGTGTTCCGGCGCAAAATAGAGTTCAAACCCGTCTTCTCCGGTGTAGCCGGTACGGGTTAAAAACACTTTGCAGCCAAAAAGCTCAATTTCAGGCTGACACCAGTAATACTTGAGGCCCGAGAGGTCAAATTCAATCAGCGATTGGAGAATTTCAACTGCTTTTGGCCCCTGCAATGCCAACTGGCTGTATTCTTCGCTGTGGTTGAGCACTTCCACATCCAGACCAGAAGCGTGCTGGGCAATCCAGTTAAAATCTTTTTCAATATTGGCGGCATTGACACACAGGAAAAAACGGTCGGCGCTCAACCGGTGGACCAGAATGTCATCCACAAACGTTCCCCGTTCGGTCATCAGCCCTGAATAATGGATCTGATTATCAGCTAACTTGCTGACATCATTGCACGTCACACGTTGCAACAATTGCAGGGCGGCGGGTCCGTTGACCCATAACTGCCCCATGTGACTTACATCAAAGAGACCAGCCGCGGTGCGGACCGCATTGTGTTCCGGAATCAAGCCTGTGTATTGAACAGGCATTTCCCATCCGGTAAAGTCAACCATCTTGGCACCCAGGGCGCGGTGCGTTTCTCCAAGCGCAGTAAGTCGTAATTGGTTTGACAAGAGTATGTACCTGATTTGAGTTATGATAAGGTGGCGGGTGAAATCAAGCCAGAAACTACCATTGCCCCGTCAATGCGTCAAGAATGAAGCCTAAACCACTCCCGAAGAACGGAAAAAACTCTTTCTTTCCGACCACGTCGCCTGGAGCTGAACGTGGGTCGTATGACCAGAAACTCAATTTTATTCTCCATACCAGTGCCCAGGTGTTTGCCGAAAAAGGCTATGACCGGGCCTCGTTGCGGGATATTTCACGGGCTACCGGATTCAGCCTGGCTGGCCTGTACTACTATTTCCGCAGCAAAGAAGAATTGTTGTTTCTCATCAGCGATGTCACCTTTGCCACAATTTGGGAGCGGCTTGAACAGGCGCTCAAACCTCAAGAATCCGAAGAACTACCCGCCATCGAGCAATTAAACCGGTTGATTTTCAACCACCTGGATTTTTACGTCGCGCACATGCCCGAGATGAAAGTACTGTCGGTTGAAGCAGATGCGCTGAGTGGCGAGTGGCAAAAGCAGGTGAACGACCGGAAACGACGCTATACCGAACGGTGTGTGAAAATACTGACCGACCTCCAGGCTCAAGCTGGGAGTCAACCCAATCCAACCGAATGTCGGCTGAGCGCCCTGGCGCTATTTGGCATGATGAACTGGCTCTATCAGTGGTATGACCCGAAACGCGATGGGTCTCCTGTTGAATTGAGCGCCAAAATGAGCGCGATTTTCCTGCGTGGGTTCCTCCCTCGGTAAAGCAGCGGGCTGAAGACTCGCAGACTCGGGGCTGAAGACTTCGGGCTGAAGAAGTCAGGTTTGAGGTTGAAGATTGCTGGTCTTCATTCTTCATTCTTCATTCTTCATTCTTCATTCTTCATTCTTCATTTTGCCCCAAAGTTTTCCGGTCTTTCAAAATTTCCCCATTGCTGAAGTCCCGTCTTTTGCGTATTCTTGCGTTTTTCCTTTGCCCCTATCCTTTCGCTGTCCTTTTTCCTGTATGTCAAACCGAAAACCAATCATTGCCGGGAACTGGAAAATGTTTAAAACGGTTTCCGAATCAGTCGCCACCGCGCTGGATCTGAAATCAAGAACGTTTAATGCCAACCATTGTGAAGTCGTGATTGCACCCGTCTTCACCTCTTTGAAAACTGTCGCTGATCGTCTTGAAGGAAGCCACATCAAAGTTGCCGGACAGGACGTGGCCGCCGAGGGCCCCGAAGGGGCATTCACCGGTGAAATCAGTGCCGAAATGCTGGCGGATGCGGGCTGTACCCACGTCATCATTGGTCACTCTGAACGTCGTCAGTACTACCATGAAACCAATGATCGGGTCGCCCGAAAGGTTCAACGAGCCCTGGCCGTTGGGCTGACGCCGATTCTGTGCATTGGGGAAACACTGGCGCAACGCGAAGCCGGTGAGGCAGAAAAAGTGGTCACTGAGCAGTTAATTGAAGGAACTGCTACCTTGACAGCCTCCGACCTTTTCCGTATAGTCGCCGCCTACGAACCTGTCTGGGCCATCGGAACCGGCCACGCAGCCACACCTGACACCGCCCAAGCCATGCACGCACTCGTTCGATCCGTTATCAGTGAAAAGTTTGGTACCGAAGCCGCACAACAACTGCGGATTCTGTATGGCGGCAGCGTTAAGCCAGAAAACATCGCTGAGTATATGGAACAACCTGATATTGATGGTGCGCTGGTCGGCGGAGCCAGCTTGAAAGCCGATTCATTTGCCAGGATTGTGTTCTATCAACAGTAAGCTGTTGGTCAGATTGGTGTCATTTCTGACTCACGACCCAGACCGACAGCCATTCATTGGGATTGCCTTTAACTTATTATGCAGTGGTACGTTTACATCCTTTACGCTATTTTCTTTCTTGCCTGCTTGATTCTGATCGGAGTGGTTTTACTCCAGCCCGGAAAGAGCGATGCCGCCGCCGTGTTTGGTGGTGGAAGCCAGACCGCCTTTGGAGCTCGTGGGGCTCAAAAGCCGCTTGAACGAATCACTTTTGGTGCTGCGGCTGCCTTTATGCTGATGGCCTTTCTCTTCTCACTTCCCGGAGTGACGTCTCCAAAGCCAGTGGCCGCAGGAATTGAAGATTTGCCGGTCACAGCACCAGCACCTCCTCCGCCAGCACCGCCAGCCGCTCCGGCTCAGTCAGCACCAGCCGCCACACCAGCACCGGCTGATGCGACCAAGCCAGCCGAAGGAACAGCGGCACCGGCCAAGGATGAGAAGAAAGCGGAACCCAAGGCTGGCGAAACCGATAAAACTAAGGATCAGAAAGATCAAAAGACTGATTCCAAAGCTGATACCAAGAAGAAATAAGCACTGAATTGACAATTTCCGTAGCGTTCAGCTCTCCAGGTTGAAAGCTGCAAAATGCCGAAGTGGTGGAATTGGTAGACACGCACGTTTGAGGGGCGTGTGGGGCAACCCGTGGGGGTTCGAGTCCCCCCTTCGGCATCCTTCACACAACAACCCGCCTGCCTTAATGGCCGGCGGGTTGTTGTTGTTTGGTCCGCAAACTGTATTTGTTATCGTTGAGGGAGAGTAATAATCGGCGGTTGATCGTAAGGTTGACGCCTTTGGGCGAATATGACAGCACATACCAGCGATTGCGAACTTCGTCCGTGATGATTTTCATTGCCGCCAGACTGTCGTCCATTGAAAATACCCGGCCACCGGTACCTTCTGCCAGCTCTTTGGCAACAATCGCGGGCTTGGGTCCAAGTTTTTTGGCTCGTGGTGCGCCAAAGGTCCGGTCGCTGCATTGCAGGACATACACCACGATATTTTCAGTCTGCAGGAGTTCCAGGGTCTGATCGTAGGTGTATTGTGACCCATAGTCATATCCATCGGAAAAAAGAAGGATGACTCGCTTGGAAGAACTGATTTGACTTCGGAGGGCATCTTCAACCACGGCGGCAAGGGCATCAAACAAGCGGGGCGGCTTTCGTTTGGCAAACAGTTTACCAGCCTCAACCAGTTTTTTGCCGTCGTCGGTAAAGTCTTCAATGATCTCTGGCGAATCATTGTATCCAACCACCATGACCTGATCGCCCACATAAATTTCTTTGGCAATTGACCGCGCCGCCCGCTCCATATCCGAGGTTTGAGCCTGGACATTTTGTGAATTATCAACCAGCAGCACATACCGGGCACCGGAAACATCAGACCGAAGGCCCTGAATTTCCTGTTCAATCCCAGCTTCATACACCGCAACCTGATTTCTTTGGATTGGAATTGGGTCAGCGGATTCAACCCCTTTTAAAGGAGGAAGCCCAGATTCGTCTGGAATGGGTTGGAGAATGGCGTTAATCGAATACGACCGGGTTCCTGATTCATTCACGCGACCCGATTGCGCAAAAGCCAGTGGTGCCAGCACCACCGACGCCAACATCAATAACCACAACACCGCAATCCGCATCCACTTCCCCTCCTGGCAAAATAATTTGATCAACCACACCCCGCTTCAGGTGTCTTTGGCACACAGATCATATTCCCCAACCTGAAACGTCAGGTACTGAAAGCCTTTCAGTTCCCTTCAATGCAGAATTGAGCCGCCAAAATACACTGGATGAGGATATATTTTGCCGAGCACCTCCCTTCAGCGGCGATTCTGATCAACCATCTGAAGAAAGTCAGGAAACGCTCAGGCTTCCATCACAACCACTTTAGGTTCTGGTCGATAAAACAGGATTCGGCTGCAATGGTCGCAAATATAAATCACATCTCCCTGGCGGACCTCGCTATACACCTGAGGTCGGAGCGTCATGCGGCACGAAGAACAGGCGCCGTTGATGACTTGAGACAATGCCTGACCAGTCCGAAGCTTTGAGACCCGATTGTAGCGATCCATCCACGGACGCGAGACCGCAGCTTCACACCGAACACGCTCCAGCTTCAGGTGTTCCATATCCTGCTTGAGTTGCTGTTGTTTGGCCCGACAATCGGCGATGGCCGCGTCGGCTTCCTTGCGTTTGTTTTCAATATCAGGGGAGTATTTGGCGGCTTCGTCTTCGAGCCGTTTGACCTCGTCCATCAATTCCAGCAACTGGGTTTCAAGCCGGCTGATGGCCTTTTTGGCATTATCAATTTCGGTGAGGGTGGCAGCGTATTCTTTCTGATTGCGAACTCGTTTCTGGTCCTCGTTGTACTTCTCAAGTTTTTGCTGAGTGTCGGCCAGGTCGTCTTCGAGTTGCTTATTTCGGCGGTGGGATGAGGTCAGTTTTAATTGGACTTCGTTGTATGCAGCAGCATATTGCTGGTACTCAGTCTCGATCCTGGTGCATTCCGTATCAAGCGCTTTGATTTGTGCCTGAAATTCAACCAGTCGGATGTCAATTTCATGCAGCGCAATTAGATTTTCCAAATCGGGGCTCACGTTTACCTCCTGAAGTCTGAGACGGCGGCACCAGGAACGCAGGAGCGGCGACTCGCATTCGGGGATAAATGATCCGAGCGGAGTACTCGGAGCCCTGCTCCGGTGGGTCAGTCTGCATCGTCTTCTTTGAGCACTTGTTGAATCGTAAAGCCAGCACGACGCACTTCGTCAATTAAATATTCCCATTCAACCTGGGCGCGTGTGGCATCGAGTTCCAGATCCTGGAGACGTGATTTCAGCCGCTGGTCTTCATCCGTTTTGACGGGGATATAGACCACCTCGCCGCGCGGTCCAACGGCTCTGAGATACGTTTTTCCATCTTTGACCTGGGATAGGGAGACCGCCTTTTCTTCACCTTTCAGCTCCTCAAGCCGCACTTTGACAAGTCCAATTTGGGAATCAATGGTACTCATCCGCGTCATGATTTCTTTGGCCCGGGTGCGAAGAGCAACCCGGCGAACTTCCTTTTGATTTACTCTTGGGGCTGGCGTGGAGGGATCAGTCGGCTCGGGGGATGGGCGCGTCTCAGGCTGAGGGTTGCGCCCACTGGGGAAATCTTCGTTGGTCAGGACACGTTGTTTCTTGGGGGGTGCCGGCTGGGAACCGGCTTTTTTTTCGGAAGGTGTGGGAGGAGGAGTCGTTTCCTGTCCATACGCTGCGCAAATTTGGGAACTTATCAGCAGCCAGGCCAGCAAAAACGTGTACTTCATATCCAACTTCCCTTTCCCTGAAACAACCTGTTGACCACGGAGGTTCAGGCATTATCGCCGCTTTCATCAGGCGGCGGCAACGCCTCAGTCAAGCGGTCTTTGATGATGCGAAGTAACTGCTTCACCTCAAACGGTTTTGAAATACAGTCATCGAGGGTGACATTGAATTCTTTGGATTTTGAAATATCGTCCAGAACGTGGGCAGCGGAGCAAAACAAAATCGGCACCTGCCACATTTCCGGATTGTCTGAGGATCGAATCAGTTCCATCAACCGTGGCCCACTAATCACAGGCATCATCACGTCAAGGATCACCAGATCCGGCACCTGCTTCTTGAGCGATGCCACGGCGGCCAGTCCATCCTCAGCCAGAACCACCTCATACCCTGCTTCGGTGAGCAGGCCATCAAATAATTCACGTATCGCGTCGTCATCATCCACGACTAATATTCTTTTTTTAGCCATACGCGTGTGTTTTTCCTTCACTAAATCCTTCGGCAAAAGAGAGATGTGATGTGAATCGAAGGGAATTTGAGATTGTCTTTAGACCGTGTGTGTTAGGAGATCTGTCAATTCGCATTGCAACACATCAGCTTTGTGCTGTCAATTGCCCAGTGTATGCCTGAAGCTGATTTTCAGGTTTTGCATCCACAAGACGGAAGCTGCCTTTTATCTTTGAATTCAAAGCAGTTACCCGCATCTGGCAAGGCATTTGCCATTTCCAACTCAATAAAATGGCGCGCACTCTGCCGCTGTGGGTGGGGACCATTCAGGCGGGGCTGATCAGCCTGATACACATAAGTTCCTTGTTTTTCGGACCACATCTTTCTAATCTAGCCTTTTTGGCTGGCTGCCCTCTGATTTCAGGCACATTGACTCTATTCCACCCCCACCCGTTCACCCAGGTGGTACTGACTTTTGACTCTATTCCATCCCCCACCCGTTCACCCAGGTGGGACTGACTTTCTAAGGAGATTTTCTTTTCATGCGAGTAATGAAGTTTGGCGGAACATCCGTTGGAAATGCTGACCGAATCGCCGCGTTGGCTAAAATTGTGGCGGATGCCTATGCCGGGGATAAACAACTGGTCGTGGTGGTGTCTGCCATGAGTGGCGTTACCAATCAACTCCTTGCCAGCGCCCATGATGCGGCGGCTGGCTCGCTCAACAAAGCCATCCACGCCCGCGCCACACTGACCGATAAACACCGCGACGCCATCAATGCCCTGGTCTCTGACACCTCAGAGCAACAAAAGCTGTATACTGAAGTGGATACGCTGCTCGAACACTTTGGAAAACTATGCTATGGAATTCATATCCTGGGCGAAGTCCCAGACCGGGCGCTGGATGCCATTGCCGGGACCGGAGAACGGCTTTCAGCCCGAATCGTCGCCGCAGCGATTCGCAATATCGGGTTGCGAGCCAAAGCAATTGATGCGACCGAACTGGTGGTCACGGACGATAATTTCGGTGATGCCACCCCAGATAGCATTGAAACCAATTTGAAGGTTCAGACCCGATTGCTCCCGCTCCTGCGGGATGGGGTAATCCCGGTGGTGACTGGATTTATTGGTGCGACACCGCAGGGCGTGATGACCACACTCGGACGTGGCGGCTCAGACTATTCGGGAGGAATCCTCGGCGCCGCCCTCAATGCCGATGAGGTAATTATCTGGACGGACGTCAACGGATTTATGACGGCTGATCCAAACCTGGTCCCCGATGCCCAGACCATTCCCCGAATCAGTTACAGTGAAGCAGCCGAACTGTCCTATTACGGTGCGAAAGTCTTGCATCCAAAGACGTTGCTTCCACTGGCCCCAGCCAAGATTCCGCTCTATATCAAAAACAGCTTTGAACCTGATCATCCCGGCACTTATATCACCTCCCAAACTGGCGGCTGGGACGCCGACATCAAAGCCATCACGGCCATCAAAAATCTGAGCCTGGTAACTATCAGCGGAAGCGGCATGATGGGTGTTCCGGGGATTGCGGCTAAAACTTTTTCCGCTGTGGCAAGCCAGAGCATCAACGTCCTGATGATTTCCCAGTCGTCCTCGGAAAACAACCTCTGCTTTATTGTTGATTCCTCTGAAGCCGAGCGAACCCGCACCGCCCTGCGCAAAGCCCTCGACATTGAGTTTCATCACCGGCACATCGAAACCATCACAGTGACTGATGGAATCGCGATTGTGGCCGCTGTTGGCGAACAAATGCACGGGCGACCCGGCATTGCCGCGAGAGTCTTTACAGCCGTGGCTGATGCCAAAGTTAACGTCATCGCCATTGCCCAGGGGTCATCGGAAATCAATATTTCGTTTGTGGTTGAAGCCAAAGATGTTCCTGCCGCTGTGGTTGCGATGCACAAACGCTTTGAATTAGGAACCGGGAAGAAATGACAAGGTGACAGGGTGACTTTTTGACAAAATGACAAATGAATAAATATCACCCTGTCACCTTGTCACCCTGTCATATGGTCATTTTGTCACCCTGTCAATTTGTCACTCTTCACCCTGTCACCTTGTCACCTTGTCACCCTGTCACCGTGTCATACCATTTTGGAATGAAAAGATCGTACTAGAAAACAGTCAAGTAATTCAATCAATTGAAGTTAGTGAACTACTGACTACGATCTACTGACTACAAACTGGTATCATTTTGTCACCTTGTCACCCTTGGTCATTACTCATGTCTGATTCGTTGCTGACCCAAAAACTGGCTGCCCTTGAAACCGAATCCTGGCCGCTGGTTGATCTTCGCCAGTGGATTGACCTGAGCACATCGCCTGCGCACCGGCGGGTGAGCTTCCCTGCCCCAGGGTATACTCCGCCGTTTCAAATCCTTGACCGGCAGATACTTGGAAAACTCATCGGCGTTGAGCTGGATCAAACGGAAGGCATTTTTTCGGAGGTCAAGGATGTTTCCTCAAATCCAGCCGGGGTTTGTCTGGTGACGTCCAGTGTTTTTGGCCGGTGGAATGCCCACGCTGGCTCACACGCTGACCAACCAGCGCACTGGCTGAAAGAGCCTCCGCTGGCTCAGTTCGATGACCGGCAATATCGTGGGCCGGCCACGGTTTTGAATCTCACTTCATTTCTGGCTGGTCAATCATCACCTGCGATTACCCTCGACATACTGACTCAGGCCATGACCCAGGCCCGAATTGATCCACTCACTGTTCGGCGGTTGATCGTGCGGACCTATCAGCGAACGCCAGTTGAGTGGGATGACCATTTTGCCTACCTGACGCCCGAAGCCGGAAACTATCTGGGCCAGTTGCCAAACTTGCTCCTGTTTGGGACCGACGCGCCTTCGGTTGACCACCCGGCGGCGTCTCCGATTCACGCCTGTGCCCACGGCGGGCTGTGGGCCGGGCGGGTCGCCATCCTCGAAGGACTCGAAAGCAATTTTCTGCCTTTGGATTTGCGGCTGGATGGGGTTCTGCATATTCTGTGGAATCCAATGCAACTTCACGCCGATGCCAGAGGCGTACTTGTCACGTTTTATCCTTCACATTGATTGGACCACTCGCCATGACCACACCACGGAAGAGCTACAAACTGTTTATTAATGGAGAGTTTGTTGATGCAGTTGACGGCAAAATCTTTCCTGACTACAACCCGGCCACTGGACAGGTAGTCGCACACGTGAGCGAAGCCGGGTCCAACGATGTCTGCTGGGCAGTTGAATCAGCCCAGGCGGCGCTCAAAGGTCCCTGGGGACGAATGGCCATGACCGACCGCCTGAACCTGCTCCGCAAAGTCGCCGACGGAATCGAAGCTCGCTTCAATGATTTTATGGATGCTGAAATTGCCGATACTGGAAAGCCGCGAAGTCTTGCTTGCGCGGTTGATATCCCGCGTGGTGCGGCCAACTTTCGGATATTTGCCGAAATTGCCCGCAGCTTTGCAACTGAATGTTTTGAGATGGATACTGAAGACGGCGCGGGCGCCATCAATTACAGCCTGCGCGTCCCGTTGGGTGTGGTCGGCGTGATTTGTCCCTGGAATTTGCCGCTCTTGTTAATGACCTGGAAAGTCGCGCCAGCACTCGCGGCTGGTAACACCGTCGTCGTGAAACCTTCGGAGGAAACCCCAGGCACCGCCACACTTCTGGGGGAAGTCATGAAACATGTCGGCGTTCCCCCTGGTGTGTTCAATGTTGTTCATGGATTTGGGCCAAATTCCGCCGGGCAGGCCATTACTGAGCATCCAGGGATTCGAGCAGTGACCTTTACGGGCGAGACCCGCACCGGTCAGGCGATTATGAAAGCCTCATCGGTCAATATGAAGCAGGTTTCCTTTGAACTCGGCGGAAAAAACCCGGCCATCATCTTTGCGGATGCTGATTTTGACAAAGCCGTCGCGGGCACCGCCCGTTCGGTTTTTTCCAACTGCGGACAGGTATGCCTCTGTTCGGAACGAGTGTATGTCGAACGCCCGATTTTCACCCGGTTTGTTGAAGCGATGAAAGTTGAAGCCCGCAAACTCAAGCCTGGCGACCCGTATGATCCGGCAACCACCATCGGCCCCTTGATTTCCGACACACATCGGCAAAAAGTCCTTTCGTACTATCAACTTGCCCGAGAAGAAGGCGCCGAAGTCGTCACCGGCGGCGGAATTCCAAATCTCGCCGAACCATTCAACGGCGGCTACTATGTCCAACCCACCATCTTTACCGGCCTTCACGAACATGCCCGTGTGGTCAAAGAAGAAATCTTCGGTCCGGTCTGTCACATTTGTCCGTTCGACAGCGAAGAAGAAGCCGTCGTGCTTGCCAACAACACCGATTATGGTCTGTGCGCGGCGATCTGGACACAAAATCTGACCCGTGCCCATCGGGTGGCTAAGCAACTTGAATGCGGCATTGTCTGGATCAATGCCTGGTTTTTACGCGATCTTCGAACCCCCTTCGGCGGCATGAAAATGAGCGGGATAGGTCGTGAAGGCGGCCTGCATTCGATCCAGTTTTATTCGGAATTAAAAAACGTGTGCGTCAAACTCTGATAGTGGTTAGTGGTTAGTGGTTAGTGGTTAGTGGTTAGTGGTTAGTGGTTAGTATCTAATGTTTTAGTCCTTAGTGCTTAGGAATCAATACTTTCAAAGTTAGAACCAAGAACCAACCACTAACCACTAACCACTAACCACTTTCTTCATTCTTCATTCTTCATTCTTCATTCTCATGGCTTCACTCACTGACATTCCCGGCATTCGCGTCGGACACTGGACTGATTCACGACGGCCAACTGGCTGCACGGTGGTTTTGTTTGATTCACCGGCCACGGCAGCGGTTGATGTTCGTGGAGGCGCACCGGGTACACGGGAAACGGACTTGCTGTCTCCGGTCAATCTCGTTTCACAGGTTCACGCCATTGTGTTGACGGGTGGGAGCG
The DNA here is from genome assembly GCA_016208495.1 of Acidobacteriota bacterium. Lineage (NCBI taxonomy): Bacteria > Pseudomonadati > Acidobacteriota > Acidobacteriota bacterium. The sequence continues at coordinate 38,260 of JACQXX010000097.1, forward strand.
CGTTTGGATTGGAGGCAGCCACAGGTGTTGTGCGCTATCTCGAAGAACGCCAGATTGGGTTTGATGTTGGCGTGGCCAGGGTGCCAATTGTACCGGCGGCAGTTCTGTTTGATCTGGTGCTTGGCGATGCCAGCATCCGACCAGATGCGGAAAGCGGATACCAGGCATGCCTTGCGGCTTCGGATGGCCCGGTCAGTGAAGGTTCAGTCGGGGCTGGCGCGGGTGCCACGGTTGGGAAAATGCTCGGGTTTCATCGGGCGATGAAAGGTGGCATTGGCACGGCGGCAATTCACACCGCAGATGGGCTCTGTGTCGCAGCCCTCATCGCGGCCAACCCCTGGGGAGATGTTCGCGACCCTCGCACCGGTCACATTCTGGCCGGAGCACGGAGCGAAGACGGAAAAACCCTGGCGGATCCAATCCGGCTGATGCGTGAAGGCACTCTGCTTGACCCGTTCAACCCGGCCTCAAGTTCAAACACAACCATCGGTTTGGTGGCGACCAACGCCGCTTTAACCAAAACCGAACTGACCAAAGTGGCGCAAATGGCCCATGATGGTCTGGCACGCACGATTTTTCCTGTTCACACCCCATTTGACGGAGACACCCTTTTTGCCGTCGCGATGCCGGCATATATAAAAGGACAGCCGTTTGTAACTCATCCGGGGAGAGTCGGCATTTTAGCGGCAGAGGCTGTGGCCGATGCGGTGATTCGCGCCGTGCAAACTGCCGTGGGACTGCCGGGAATTCCGAGCACGGCAGAAATCCAGGGATAAAGACTTCGGGCTGAAGGCATTGGGCTCAGGGCTAGGGGCTGAAGACTCAAGATAGGGTGATTCTCCCTTGCGGAAAGGTCGGTTTTCGCCCGGATGGGCGGTGGAAAGTAGCCGGTGGGCAGCCTGCTTTGAGGCGCACCCACCGGAATCCAAGCCCCGGCACGTTCGCGCCCGGTAGGGCGCTGGATCAAAATCTCAACGGGTTTACAGAACTGAGAATATCTGACCGACACAATTTTCCAGCGCCCATCCGGGCGCGAACAGAATCGGACCGAAGATCCGGTGGTGTGCCCAAAGCGGCAAACCACCGGCTACTCTCCGTCGCCCATCCGGGCGGAAACTGTCAAGCTCAAGCAACCTTTCCGCAACGGAGATAGAAAGATTCTCTTCTCTCTTCTGGGGCATCTTTGATGAAAAAATTTGTCTTCCAACTGTGTTTTCTGTCAGTCTTGGTGTGTGTTGTGGTGAATACAGTCTTCGCAATCCAATCCCAAAAAGCTAAACCGAATCCAGAGCGAATTCCAACTGGGCCTGAACCCACACCGACTTTGAATTTTCCTGGTTTAGAACTGGCAGTTGATTTCGGTGAACTTGAATGGATTTTCAGATCAACAGAGGTCGGATTTGATCGAGGGATAGCAGGAGATGATCACCGTTTCACCCTACCCCAAATTACCAGTCAACCCAAACCTGGATACACAGACGAAGCACGACAATCCTGCATTGTGGGAAAGGTAGTTTTGGCAATTGAGTTTCGCGAGGACGGAACCATTGGTATTATTCGAGTTGTCAGGTCACTCGGCTATGGACTGGATGAACAGGCAATTGCCGCCGCCCGACACATCAGATTTCGTCCAGCAATGAAAGACGGTCAGCCCGTCACGATGACCCGTCGGGTTGAATTCCCTTTTAACCTTATCAATTGATTCAAGTTGAACGTTCTATGCCCTTTCTCGCCCGACTTTTTAGAATAATGGTGTGTGTGGCTGGGGTGTGCTGGTTGAGCATGACCACGGCGCTGGCCGGGACATCGCAGGAAGACTACCTCCGGCGGTTTGACGAAGCGCATCAACTCATCGGGCAGGCACTCAATCTTGGCCAGCAACCCGAATCTCCCGGCCAGTGGCGGGCTTCAAATCATCTCAAAATAGACGATGTGTTACAGTTCCGATTACTGCTTCCTCGGAATGAAGTCGTTGATTTTCAAGGTCAATCCCTCACGGTTGATAACTCACGGCTTTACGATTTGCTCGAAAAACAGCAATCGGCCAAAACACCGGCGGATTCGGAGCAGGCACTGGCGCTCCTCAATGAAGAAATGACCGAACTCCGCGCCCGGATGTTTGAACCAGACAATTCCGCCAGTGCCGGGCGGGGTCAGGCAACTGAAAAAATGCAGGAAATCCTGAGTCGCCGAGATTTTAATATCAAACAGGGCGATACCTGGCGTGACCGGTTTCAACGCTGGTTAGGTGAATTTTTGCTGGATTTGCTCCGGATGCTCTGGCCGAGTTTTAAAACCGGTGGCCTGACGATGCTGGATCTGGCCAAAATGGTCGTGATTGCTCTGGTCGTGGTGGCGGTTGCCTGGATCACCCGAGTGCTGGTGCTGCGGTTTTGGAAGCGTGACCCGGCTGAGAAAAAAGGCGGGAAACGAGTCATTTTAGGCGAAGAAATTGACGAATCCACCACTGCCGAAGAACTTCTGACCGCTGGCATGGATCTGGCGCGAACAGGTGAATACCGGCAGGCGATTCGGAAGGTCTATGTCGCGCTCCTCTACGATATGGACGAACGCCAGGTCATCCATATCGAGCCAGGACTCACCAATCGCGAATACCTCAACCGCGTGCGCAGCCAGGTCCGCATCTATTCGCCAATGCACGAAATGACCAATCGCTTCGATGAGTTCTGGTATGGCCAGTTCACGGCCACCAAGGAAGATTTTCAAAAATTTCTGCTCAAATACCGCGAAGCCGTGGGGGGACTTCCGACCAAGGCGAAAGCATAATCGGGTTCCGGGTTCTTTCAAGGGATGAGGGATGAAGGATGAGGGATGAAAAAATCCCATTGTCACCTTGTCACCTTGTCATCTGGTTCAGGGTTCAGGGTTCAGGGTTCAGGGTTCAGGGTTCAGGGTTCAGGGTTCAGGGTTCAGGGTTCAGGGT
>JACQXX010000098.1 GCA_016208495.1 Acidobacteriota bacterium
AATGCCATGAGCTGGAGTCGCACGGGCAGTAAAGCCCTCGCCGTTTTGAAAGTCGTTGAACTCAACCAACAATGGCCTTCCTTATGGGATTTCGAGGATTTGGCTGCCTAATCTTGATCACAGGATTTGTGACAGAAAGAAGTAATGCACCTCTCCCAACAAGAAATGTGATTTTAGGCGGAGAAGCGACTCCTTTTAAAAGCACCTACGGATTCAAGCACGTTGTGTGGTCGAAAGATGTCCAGGAAGTAGCAGCCTATCTCCAATCAATTTCAGAAGATTCATTCAACCAACGCCTCAACCCTGAGGAATTCAATCGGTTTCAAATCTATCCTGGGCGAACCCGATGGAAACAAGAGGATCTTGAGTATGTGCTCAAGGTGTTTCGAGAAATCGTGAATTTTTACCAGGTGGCAGCCACGGCTGGGGAGTGTGTCCTGATTAGCATTGATTGATCTGAGATACTTACAAGCTACTGAAAGAATAGAATTTATTAGCAAATAGGAACTCATATGGACTTTATCTCCCGACTCAATGCCTTTGTCCGAACTCAACATACCCAAACATTTGAGGGCAATACTTTTCTTTTCGGTCTCAATCCACCTGCCACCTTTGACCAAATCGCGCAGGCTGAACAACAACTTGGGTTTCGGCTCCCCCAAATCCTGCCCCAGATTTACACAACAATTGGAAATGGTGGGCTTGGACCAGCTTATGGATTGGTTGGAGTTGAAAGAGCGTTCCACGTTGGGGCAGGAGCATTTATCAATCTGGTTTCTGTGTATCTTGATTTTGTTGAGCACTATCATCTTTTTGCTCATCAAGCGTGGCCAGACAATCTGCTCCCATTTTTCCAATATGGCTTTATTTCTGAGCGATTTGAACCTCATCATTTCTTTCATGAGATCTATCTTTGCGTAGACCTGCATAGCTCAAACCAACAACTCTATTTGTCACTTCCAGTGCAGATGTCCCTTGACGGCATTGACCAGCTCATTTTTCCTTTGGAATGTTCAATTTCTGATTTGTATGAGGAATGGATGGCTGATAGAGATATCGTGGATCAGGCGTTAGAAGCGCTTTTTGGTGGCGTTGATGGTACGGCAACTTGACGCCGCTTTCTTTCGAAGTGCGGCCCACTTGACGCCGCTTTGATAAAAAGTAGCTTGACACTTTCAACGGTCTGGAAAATAAAGCGATAAAGCGGCATCAAGCCGCCGCACTCCACATCTGTAAAGGGTGACTATGGCTTTCTGGATCAAAACCGTTCTTGCCGCCTGTGTGTGTTTGATTGGACTTCACTTCTTCAATCTGCCGGTGCTTGCCCAATCGGGCGGTGCCACAACCGGAGAAATCATTGGAAAAGTCACCGATACCCAGGGAAATACTCTGGGTGGCGTCTCGATTGTGGCTCGCCAGTTTGAAACCGGGTTCACACGACAGATTCAAACCACAGAAAGCGGAGAGTACGCGCTGTTACGACTGCCGCCCGGTCAGTATGAACTCAAAGCCGAAAGCGATGGGTTTGCCGCCAAAACTTCGCGACTCAGGCTGGCGATTGGAACCACCGGCTTGGTGATCTTCCAATTGACGCCAGCCGGAACCAACGAAGTCATTGAAGTTCGAGCCAGTGATGCTGATTTTCTCGGCGAAAAAACCGAAAGCAGCAGCGTTATCAATCGTCAGCAAATTGATGGTCTGCCAATCAATCAGCGTAATTTTCTCGACTTTGCCCAGACCACTGCCCGGGCAGTCCCTGACCCAATCGGAGGCCAGGGAGTGCTCGCCACCTCAGGGATTTCGTTCAACGGTCAACTGGCACGATTCAACAATGTTTCAATTGATGGGCTCGACAACAATGACCGGGTTTCGGGTGCCGTGCGGACAACTTTTAGTCAGGAAGCCGTTCAGGAATTTCAGGTGGTTTCCGACGGGTTCTCGGCTGAATTTGGACGGGCCACCGGTGGGATTATCAACATTATCACCCGCACCGGGAGTAATGAGTTTCACGGCAATCTTTTCTACTTCAATCGCAACGACACGATCAGTGCTCGCGATGCCTTCACGGCAACCAAAGCGCCTTTTTCTCAATATCAATATGGGGCCACCTTTGGCGGGCCGCTTCGGCGGGATCGGTCATCATTTTTCACTTCTTTTGAACGACTTAACATTCAACAAAACAACATTGTCACCATTCCAGATGGCATCGTGAGTGCGGCTCAAGGTGCCGGATATGCGTTCCAAAATGGCCCAATCCCCTTTTCAGTTGGCCGGACAGCACTGCTGGCGCGGGTGGATACCCAGCTTTCATCGCAGGATACTTTTTGGATTCGCTACAACGGCGGATTTGCGTCAGATGGATCCTATGAACGCTTTGGCGGGCTGGTTGCCCAATCCAGCGGCGGCTTACTGGATTTGAACGAGCATACGGTCGCCGTTGGAAATCTCTATGCCAGCAGCGCCCATAACTATGTCAATGAAACCCGATTTTTGTATAGCAACCGTGACCAATCCATCGAGCCGCTTGACCTGAGCCCACACGTCCAATCTTCCAGCCTGGCTGGACTGGTTGAGTTTGGTCGCAGCACCTTGCTGCCCAATACTCGAAAAGAACACATTTTCCACCTGGCTGACATTGTCACACTGACGCGTGGCAATCAGACCTTGAAATTTGGCGGAGACCTTCAGATTTTTCATCAACCAGAATCAACAATTCCCCTGTTGCTGGGTGGGTTGATGCGCTTTACTGGTCTGGACTTAGCTGCCTTAATTGGAAATCGAAGCCTGCCGTTTATCACTGAACTTCAAACACTGGATCCACGATTACGAACTCCGGCCCAAATCCTGGCTCTCCAGCAATTGTCAAAAACGCTTCCTCAAACCCTTCCGAACTTTCCCAAAAATGTCCCGCTTGACCGACTTCCGCTCCCGCTGGTGTATATTCAGTCGTTTGGAAACCCCAATGCGAACGGACTTGGAACTCGTTCCGCATCGGCCTTTGTTGAAGATGAAATTAAAGTCACGCCATCATTTTTGGTGCGGTTGGGCGTCCGCTATGATTGGAATCAGGTTCTCGGAATTGACGCCACCAACGGCAATTTCAGTCCTCGGATTGGGCTTTCCTGGCAACCGACTCAACTTCCTCAAGTCACACTTCGGGCCGGATACGGGATCTTCGTCATTGGGCCACTGGCAGCCAACGCAGGTGCGGCGAAACTGGTGGCTGACAAACAGATTGATGTTCAAGGCATCCCCTTTCCGTTCTCCGTGTTACCGCTGGCCACGCCAGAGCGGCGGATTCCCGAGGGCATAATGCCTCCGCCGGATCGTCCTTTCATCCCGCAACTTGGAACAATTGTGTCTTTTCAGCCTGACCTGAAAAACAGCTATTCCCATCAGGCCAACCTGACCTTGACCTATGCGCTCACCAACACGTTCAACTTGACGGCTGGCTATAGCCTGGTGCGCGGAATCAGGCAAAGTTCCGTTCGAAACATCAATCCAGTGGTTCGCCCACGACCAAACCAGCTTGACGCCTTTATCACCGGTCGGGTTGACCCAACCAGGGGAAGCGTCCTGGAAACCGAATCGGCGTTTGACAGCTATTATCACGGCGTCACGGTTGGGATCGAAAAACGATTTGCCACTAAATTCAGCCTCCTGAGTCATTACACGTTTTCAAAATCCATTGATAATTTCGATGATATTTTTATCGGAGAAAATGAAACCAATGACCCGCTCCAGCCGGGATTGGAACGTGGATTGTCATCCCAGGATGCACGTCACCGCCTTGTGATCAGCGGCCTGTGGAACCTGGACTACACCACCAACCCCGTGCTGAAAGATTTTCAACTGTCAGGAATTCTGAACCTCAAATCCGGCTCACCTTACAACGTGCTCTCAGCCATTGATATCAACGGCAATGGTGATTTCCCGATTGGCGACCGCCCATTTGGAATTGCCCGAAATGCAGGGATTTTGCCCGGATTTGCCGGATTTGATGTGCGCCTGACTCGAAAGTTCTCAATTGGTGAGCGGGCTCGAATCGAAGTTCTGGTCGAATCGTTTAACCTGTTTAATCGCACCAACATCAGCGAAATCAACCGGATCTTTCAACCGAATCCGCAGCGAATGTTCATCCTGCCGTCGCTGGAAAATGGTCGCTACATTGCCCCGCCTGAACGGTTTCGCAATGCGTTCGCCCCCCGACAGTTTCAATTCGGAATCAGAGTGAACTACTGAGAAAAAAATTATGACACCGAATGAGTTTTCAAATTTTCAGGATGATCGCCTTGATCAGGATTCCCCCTGGAAAGAACTGCTTGAGCTTTACTTTGACGAGTTTATTGATTGGATTATGTTTTACCACCCGAACTTGAACAAAGACTGGGTGAAGAAGTAAAGCAATTGGAGCAAACTGCCATGCCATATGTAACCAGTTGGGAACGAATGGGAACTCAGAAAGGGCTCGAACAAGGGCTCGAACAAGGGCGACTGAAGGCTGGACGTGAATCGGTACTTGATATACTTGAGGAGCGTTTTGGTTCAATTCCACCTGATGTCCTCGCCAGAATTGACCAAATCAACGACTACTCAAAGCTTAAACAACTCCATAAATCCGCCATTACCATTGCATCCATTGAAGCCTTTCAGAATCTACTCAAAGAATAACACCGCTCATGTCTTTTCTTCATAAACTCCAGCGGGCACAACAACTTGGACCGAAAAAAGTCCTGGCTGAACTCAACCGCCGCCTTCGCCACCATCTTACCCTGTCATTCCGACGCCTCCGGGCCCGGATTTCCCCTCCAACGTTGACCATTTCGCAGCTTGAAAAGAAATTGCCGGGCCTGGCACAAGCTGACTGGCACCGTCATTTCACCACCCGGACGTCACCACGGTTTTTCCCTGGCCTGGAGCAAATCAAGGCAACCGCAGAACTGATCAACCGGCAGTGCCCGCTGGCAACCCAAGCGACCTTAACAGCGGCCAACGTCTTGTGCCAGCATCAGTTTTATTTCTTCTTCCACCAGCTTGGGCACGAGTCGGATGAGATCAACTGGCTCGACGGCTGGCCGCGAAAACACTACACCGAAATTGTGTATGGGCCGGCGTTGACCCCTCCACGTGACATCAAATTCACCTGGGAAATCGGACGATTTCTCCATACCAGCACGCTGGGCCGTGCCTACGCATTAACCAACGACGAACAGTTTGCCACGGAGTTTTTTTCGCAGCTTGAATCGTTTGACCGGGCTTCGCCTTGTGAATTCGGCCCGCACTGGCTGTGCGCGATGGAAGTGGGTATTCGGGCCGTGAACCTCATCACCGGGTTTTATTTTTTTCGGCATTCACCGGGTTGCACACCGGAACAGGTCGCTCGCCTCCTGCGCATGCTCTATGAACACGCCTGTTTTATTGAGCAAAACCTCGAAAAAACCCATCACCTCACCAGTAATCATTACCTTTCCAATCTGGTTGGGCTGCTGTTTATTGGCGTGATGTTTCCTGAATTTGACAAATCGCATTCCTGGCGTGCGTTTGCGTGGTGTGAACTCCTGACTGAATTTGAAAAACAGGTTTATCCGGACGGGGCCGATTTCGAGGCTTCAACCAGTTACCACCGGCTGGTGACGGAACTCTTTGCCTACAGCTTCTGGCTTGGGGAACACAATGAACTTCAACTTCCGGATGAGGCCCGTTCAAAACTGGCCCGGATGTTTGACTTTACCCGAACGTGCCTGCGTCCAGATGGGCTGATTCCACAAATCGGAGATACCGACAACGGGCAGCTTTTGACTTTGGCCGAACGACATCCGATTGACCATGCCTATCTTCCCTTCCTGGGTGTGGCGCTTGGTTTGGAGGTGGCACTACCGAAACTCAACCCCGAGTACCGCCAGCACATACCAGCGGCACTGCCTGGACACTCCTCCGCTCCGGAACCAGAAGCCGAAGCCATTTGGGTGAGCGGACGAGTTCCGGAAGGAATAGTCGGGCCTTCCATTTCAACCGCCTTTCCTGACGCCGGGGTGTATGTCCTGCGCCAGGCTGATGATTTCCTGATTGTGTATTGTGGAGACAATGGGATTGGTGGGTTTGGTTCGCACGGGCATAATGATGCGCTGGCGTTTGAAGTCTGGTCCAAAGGTCGGGCGTGGCTCGTTGATGCTGGAACATACAGTTACACCGGCAACCTTGAAGCCCGTCATCTTTTTCGCTCGACTGAGTTTCACAACACCGCCCGGATTGATGGCCAGGACATTAAACCGATTCTGAAAAGTGCTCCGTTTTCGCTTGGCGCAAACGTCCAACCACGGGTTCGAAACTGGAAAACTGGCGAAACGGAAGACCTGCTTGAAGCTGAACACGATGGGTTTCAACGACTTCCGGATAAAATCCATCACCAGCGACGGATTCTGTTCAACAAATCTGAGCGGGAATGGGTGGTCGAAGATCGCTTTATTTCCGAACCGAGCCAGACGAAACATTTAATCGAATTGTTTTTCAATTTTGATGCCGGTATCACGATTGAATCTGCCACCGGCTCTCAAATCATCGCCAAAGACGATCAACGCCGGAGTTTTTATATACAGACGGTTCATAGTTCAGTCATCTTGACTGCCGAAGTCGTAAACCGCTGGGTTTCATATGGATATGGTCACCGAACCAATTCACAAGGCGTCGTCTGGTCCGTAGAATCAAAACTGCCGGTGATTGTCACGTGGCGGATGTTTGCGATTGATTGAAAATGGGGCTGAAAAATCCTCGGGCTCAGGGCTGAAGACTTCGGGCTTGGGGCAACTCAAGGGATGAGGGATGAAGGATGAGGGATGAAAGAAAACCAATTCTTCAGCTCTCAGCCCCAAGCCCTCAGCTCTGGTTTTCTCAGCCCAATGTCTTCAACCCTGAGATTCACAACTTTGGAGTTTGTTTATGAAACATGCTGGAAAGCTCATTGCGGTGGGGATTGCTGCCGTGTTGTTGTTGATTGTGGTTTCAACCGTGGTGCGCAATATCAACTATGCGGAAGAAGGGACGGTCCAGGTGCTCACCCAATGGGGATCTATTCGCCGGGTGTATGCCCCTTCGGATGGATGGTTTACAACCTGGCTGCCGGGCCAACGCGCCTATGAAGTCAATTTACGGTCATTTACCGAAACGGCCACGCCACGGGTGACTTCAAAAGATAACGCCGCGCTCCAGGTCCCCATCAGTGTTACAGCCTTTACCGAATCGGCCAAAGTTGCGGACTACGTTCGAAAATATGGATTTAGCGACGAAGAACGTCATAAGCGCCGCAATGAGATTTTAAGCGGACTGGTTCAAACCGAAGCCCGAAACGCATTTGCCGAATACGCGGCATATGAAATCTATGCCAATCAAGAGGCAATCCAGAAACGGATTGTCGAATCACTCAAACCATTGCTGGCCAATCAGTTGTTTCTGGTGATGGAAAGCGTTCAAATCGGAAACCCGGACTTTCTGGATGACCGGATTGAACAGGCCGCCAGTGCGGTGGTTGCCAATGAAAAGCAAAAGCAAGCTGAAGAAGCGCGCTTCAATGCCGCCGAAGTCGCCGCCAAAACCAAACAGATTGAAGCTCAAACCTATGCCAATCCGGCACTGCTGGAAATCAAAAAGCTTGAACTGATGCTGGAAATTGAAAAAGCCCGCGCCGATGGAATTCGCGGGCATCAAGGTCCATTAACGGTCGTGTTTGGCAATACCAGTACGGGGCTGCAGTTGCAAACACCGACGCGATGAAGAATGAAGACAGTGGTTAGTGGTTAGTGGTTAGTTTTTGGTTCCTGGTCCTTCTTTGAAAGTATTGATTTCTAACCACTAATCACCAAACTACCAGCCACTAATCACTAACCACTAATCACTAACCACTAACCACTAAAACGGTTCTTCATCCCACTACTGGGGTGCGGTAAATCCAGTTAATGGATTTTTGTAAAAAGCATCGGTTTTCCAGGCATTGAGGTCCATTTTGATCGTGGGCGGTCCCAAAACCTTCACAGGTAAAACCATGCTGATGCCACCGAGTTTGTTCTGGGTGGCAATGCCGTTGTCAACGATTCGGCCATCTGCTCCAACCGTAAATTTGGCCTGCCGGATTAACTCACCTTGATTCAATACCTTGATTTCATATTCACCGGGATTGACTGACAGGAAGTGGGCGCCGGGGTATTCAGTCGGGCTTTCCAGCTTCCAACCGCGCACTTTGTTCCAGATGAAATTCCACCGCTCCCAACGCGGATCGGCATCATTGCCAGAGGTGAGGATGACTTTATCGTAGCTGGCCACGCCAGATGTTGTGTCTTTGGTGCTGGCAATGATTTTGCCGTTATAGAGCACATAGCCAGCCAGTTTGGTGTCGTCATTTTCACCACGAAACCACATGGTGGCCACCAGCGGCGGCGCGTCCTGACTCGAAAAGATATTGAGCCAGAGATAGCCAATCGGCAGATTCCAATCCTGGTCAACATAATACTCAAACTGGTTTTTGAACTGTGGCAACTCATTGCCTACGTGAAACTTGTTGACGTTAAACTTCCCAGAGAACACTTCATAATTCAAGTTGCTCAGCTCATTTTTGAGTCGGACTTTAAAACCAAACGTTCCAACGTCAGTAATTGCCCGTTTGTCATCGTGACCGCGTTCCCATTCGGTGTTGAATTTCCATACCTGCCCGGCAGCCACGGCGTCGGAATTACAATTGAGCGTCGTCCAGGGCTTTCCGTCGGGCAATGTGAAATCAACCTGGAACTGGCTTCCACCAGCCACTGGGCCTAACACTTGAAACTCAACTTCGGGAATCCAGCTCCAGTAATTATCCTGGTCAGGGAATTTCCAATACCGTACCATTCGCCGGGCACGAACGTGCAGCGAATATTTCAACAATGTCGGGCCGCCGGTTGCTGGGGCTGCCGTGGTTGCGGTTGAAGTGGTTGCGGTCGTAGCCGGGGTTGTGGCCGTGCCTGAACTGGGCTCAGGCGTGCTGCCGCCTTCAATCGCGGTGAACCCACTCAACGGGTTGCCATAGAGCGCATCCGTTTTCCAGGCGGCGCGATCCCACTTCCCATCGGCATCACTGACAATCGCGACAGGAAGCACCATTCGAACGCCACCCAGTTTATTGGCTTTGGCAATGCCGTTATCCACAATTTTCCCATCGGCACCGACGGTAAATTTTGCGATTCGATCCAGCTTGCTGTTGCGCAGGATTTTTAATTCGTACTCGCCGGGGTTCTTATCAAGGAAAAACAGACTCGAATAATCATTGGCTGATGAAGTGTCCTTGTTAAAGCCACGAACTGTCGCAAATCCGAAAGATCGCAAGGTCCACTTATAGGCTTTATCATCAACGGCAGTGGTTAATTCGCTTTCGACGTCATTACTTTGAGTTTCTCCGACCTGTTTGCCTTTGTAATACAAAAAGGCTTCCATTTTGGCGTAGTTATCGGCATTGCGAATCCAGAATTGGGTTTTAAACGTCGGTACATTTTCGTCAGAACTCGGATCCAGCCAGATATACCCAAAAGGCAACCGCCAGTCTTCCTGAATATAAAATTCCTGCTTGTTCTTGAATTCAGGGATTTTCTGGTCTGGCGTGAAAGTTGCCACCTTAAACTTTCCAGCAAACAACACATCGTTGCTTCCAAGCAGCGAATTTTTCAATATGATCTTAAATGGAAAGGCGCCAGTTTGAATGGTTGCCTTTTTTTCCAGATCAGAATCTGAAATCGGAAGATCGTAGCTGGAAAACTTGCCCCATCCATCTTCGGGGAGTTCTTCAGTCCGAAGTGGATACTGCATCCAGGGCTTGCCATCTGGAAAACTGAAATCCACCAGAACCTGGCTTCCTTCAGGAATCGGCCCAATCATTTCAAAATCAATCCGCGGCACCCACGACCAGGTATCATATTGCGGTTCCGCCGCTTGCGGATTTTTCCAATAGCGTAAATATTTTTTTAACGTTATCCCAATGGTTCGCTTGAGCAGCGTCGGACCAGCCTGACGGTTGGCTTTAACCAGCGGTGATGTCAATATAATCCCTGGCAGGACCAGGGTCGAAATCAATATCAATAAGAGAAACGTTCGAAGAGTGAATCGCATAGCAGTCCTTTTCATTCAATAAAGTAAGCGCTCGACTCCGTGCCAGGCACAGAAGTCGCCGCAAATATAGATCAGAATAGACGTGCTCTCTCATTTTTTGACTTTCGGCTAAAGAACCTGGGCTCACAGGAAAAGGATCGGCCAGTTGGTCCAAGTTCCTCAGTTCACTTTCAAATAGTATTCAAATTGTTGCAGGACGAAAAATTGTGATTTTGTCAGCCGCACACCTTTCCGAATTTCACGCAATTTGTCAATAGCATCAGTGGCGCTCACCGCTTTTTTTCAAGCAACCAGAAGGCAGCCACCTATAAAAACCAGGGCTGAGAGCTTGGGGCTGAAGACTTTGGGCTGAAGAAGTTGGGCTGAAGACTTCAGGATGAGGGCGACTGAAGGGATGAGGGGCATAAGCGCCACGATAAGGGTTTTAGGCCCGAAGGGTCGTCGTGTCATAGCCGTGGTGCGAAGCCCACGGTCTCGGCCAGAACGAGGGTGAAGTCCGGCCTGGGCGTCCATAAAATGACCACAAACTGCAGGCTACTTTCCTTAAGTACTTTACCGAAAATTCCAAGACATTTTAACCACGAAAAACACGAAAAACACGAAAAGAATCAAATACTTACCAAATTCAATATCTCAGGAAACTTACGACAGAGTACTTATCCTGGCGCTTATGGGACTAACGGCTGAAGAAGTTGGGCTGAAGATTTCGGGTTCAAAGCCGAATTCCCCGTTTTCTTCAGCCCTGCCTTTTATCGTCCCATTGGGCGGGACGGTGGTCTGCTGCTGCTGCTGCTACGTCTGGATGATTGGGCTTGACGAATGGACCGAATAAAATCCTGGTCTGGACTTGTCTTCGTTTCAGAATAGTCAAAACCTTCCAGTTTACGACGTTCGAGCTTTTTGCCCATGGTGCGTTCAATGGTCCTGACCATGGCTTCATCACTCGATGTGACCAGAGTCAGTGCATCACCGGTTTGGGCGGCACGTCCGGTGCGTCCGATCCGATGAGTGTAGGCATCAGCCGTGTCTGGAATGTCATAGTTGATCACCCGTGAGACACCGGTTACGTCAATCCCTCGGGCGGCGATATCGGTTGCCACCAGAATCTGGTGACGTCCGGTTCGGAACCCATCCAGCGCTGCCTGACGCTGGTTTTGAGACAAATTCCCTTGCAGCGAGGCTGACCCATACCCTGATTTTCGGAGCTGTTCGTCAAGTCGCCTGGCCCGGTGCTTGGTTTTGGTAAAAACCAGGACCGACCCTTCACGGTTTTGTCGCAGCAATTCCATCAGCAGTGGTGTTTTGAGATCAGAATTGACCGGATAAATCGCGTGAGAAACAGTGGATGCCGGTTCGATTTTCCCGATCTGAATGTTTTTTGGGGATTGTAAAATTTCGGTTGCCAACCCTTTGATGGCATCCGGCATAGTCGCTGAAAATAACAGCGTTTGACGATTTTTCGGTAACGTCTTCAGGATCTGACGAATTGGAATAATAAACCCCATATCAAACATATGGTCGGCTTCGTCGAGAACCAGCACTTCAAGATGTGATAAATCAATCGTGCCCTGGCTGATATGGTCAAGCAACCGGCCTGGGCAGGCAACCACAACTTCAGTGTGTTTGCGTAACTTTTCCACCTGGGGACGCATCGCGACCCCGCCGTAGACAGCAGTGCTTCGAATGCCGGTTTGTCGGCCCAGACTCACAATCGTCGTGTGAATCTGTTCGGAAAGTTCACGTGTTGGAGCAATAATCAGCGCCCGAACAACTCCACGCTGGCCTGTCATCAGGCGGTGAAGAATGGGCAATGCGTACGCTGCGGTTTTCCCCGTTCCAGTCTGAGCCAGTCCTAAAACATCCTGGCCTTGCAGAATTACTGGAATTGACTGGCGTTGAATCGGGGTAGGAATGGTAAAACCCTGGGCTTTCACCCCTGAAAGTACCCGTGGGTGCAATTGAAATAAGTCGAAAGTCAAAGAAAATCCTTTTCGCAAAAATCCGGAAGATTATTTTTATCCTGTCTGAATCCGGAATGTTAGAAGCATACAACCAGGCGAATTGACAGGTGATTCCTGCCTTGGGGTATCAAAAGTGATTCAAAGTAGCACACTTCCTGGGTAAACGCACGGGGTCAAGGCTAAAACGCCTCAGTCAATCTCGCCAATGTCTTCGTTCCACACCTCTGGATGAGCCGCAATGTAGTCGGCCAGCATGGTCACGCAGACTTCGGAATCGAGATCAATCACTTCAACGCCGTGTTCGCGCAACCACTCGACCCCGCCTGGAAAATTGCGAGATTCACCGACAATGACCATGCCGATGTTGAATTGTCTGACGAGGCCGCTGCAGTACCAGCACGGAGCGAGCGTGGTGACCATAATTTTGTCGCGATACGTGCGTTGCCGACCAGCCTTGCGAAACGCATCGGTTTCACCGTGAACCGATGGATCCTGTTCCTGGATTCGGCGGTTGTGTCCCCGGCCAAGCAGATTTCCCTGCCGGTCAAACAATGCGGCCCCAATCGGAATTCCACCTTCTGAAAGCCCCAGTCGGGCTTCTTCAATCGCGACCTGCAGCATCGCCTGATAATCAAGTGAATTGGACATCGGTGAAATCTCCTGGTTCCTGGAAAGTATTGATTTCTAAACCCCAGGCTTGGTTTTTCATCTGATTGATTGAGCCTGAACCAAAGGATGGAAAAGAAAAACTGGAAGTCGGTTTCGTCACTGCGCTGGAAGAATCACCCCGCGACATTCGCCTAACCCAATCCGGGCAAAGCCATCGCGTTCACAATAGCCACGGATGATCACTTCGTCGCCGTCCTGCAAAAAGCGGCGGACTTCGCCAGTCGGCAAGGAGATTGGTTCGGCACCGCGCCAGGTCAGCTCCAACAAGCATCCACGCGAATCTTTGGCCGTCCCTGAAACGGTGCCGCTTGCCATCAGGTCGCCAGGTCGCAGGTTGCAGCCATTGCTGGCGTGATGAGTCAACATTTGAGCAATCGTCCAGTACATATCGCGAAAATTTCCGCGGCTGAGTTTGATGGGTTCGACACCTTGGGCCCGCATCGTCTCGGTTTGCAAATAGACTTCCAGGTGCAGATCAATTCCCCCTCGACTCTGGTCGGCATCACTCACCAGATACTCAAGTGGTGTCGGGTCAGTTTCGGGACGTGCAAAGGCTGGGATCCGGAACGGGGTCAGGGCTTCGAGCGTGACAATCCAGGGTGAAATCGTCGTGGCAAAACTCTTGGCCAGAAATGGTCCCAGCGGCTGGTATTCCCATTTCTGAATATCGCGGGCCGACCAGTCATTGACCAGACACAGGCCGAAAATATGACGTTCCGCCTCCTGAATTGGAATTGAAGATCCAGGCTCGTTTCCTGGTCCAACCAGAAAGCCGACTTCGAGTTCATAATCAAGCAACCGACAGGGGCCAAACGTTGGGACGTCTGAATTTCCTTCCGTGGTCTGCCCCCTGGGACGTCGAACCGGAGTCCCACTGGGGACAATTGACGAAGCCCGCCCGTGATACCCAATCGGAATGTGTTTGTAATTGGGCAAAAGCGGATTATCCGGGCGAAACATACTGCCGACATTGGTGGCGTGAAAAACCGAGGCATAAAAATCGGTGTAATCTCCGATCTGAGCCGGCAACACCATTTGAACCTCCGACATGTTCACCAGACAGGCTTTTTCCAATTGCTCACAGACTTCGGACTGCTCAAAATCTTCTCGTAACACTCGACTGATTTGCTGGCGGAGAGCAGACCAAAATTCCGGTCTCAATGCCAAAAGTTGATTGAGTCTTGGGTTTCGACAGGCGTTGGCGGCCTCTGCCGCTAAATCAGTCAGCCGTCCCAGCATTAAACAGCGGTTCACATCAAGGATTGAATCCCCAATCGCGACGCCGACACTGGGTGATTCCTGGCTGTGCGGGCGCTTAAAGACGCCAAACGGTAAATTCTGAATCGGAAAGTCTGAACCAGGAGTGTTTGCTGATTTGACCCAGGAGCGCAATTCCGGGTTGTGCGTTTCATTGATTTGGTAGGTCATAACGGAGGAAGACAAAGTGAAGAATGTGGTTAGTGGTTGGTGGTTAGTGGTTAGTTTAGTGGTTAGTGGTTAGTGGTTAGTGGTTAGTGGTTAGTGGCGTTTTCCCAGGGTTAAAACCCTGGGTTATGAGCCTGCCACCCGCTTCGCGGGTTCAAAACCACTCATTTTTTCAACCCTTACTTCGCATTAGTGGTTAGTGGTTAGTGGTTAGTGAGTGGCTCTTGGTTCTTCTTCGAAAGCATTGATTTCTAACCACTAACCACTAACCACTAACCACTAACCACTAACCACTAACCACTAACCACTTTCTTCATTCTTCACTCTTCAACAGGTTTAAAGTGTGAAGGTCCTGAAGCGGCTCTTCGAAAGAACAGGAGCCAAAGGAAATGGCGACCTGTTCGCGTAACTGATTGAGTGCCTCCTGGTTCAGGTGATTTCCCTGCCAGGAAACGCCAGTGTCACTAAATTGAAAGCTGGCGGGCGATTCGTCAAGCAATAACCGTTCGGCATCCGCCTCTGACAGGCCAGCCTGGACAAAGGCAGCGGCGAGAAACACATTCAAAAACCCATGCATCATCCCTTTCGGGCTATGTGCGGCATAGGTCAATGGATGAGAAGACCGAATTGGGTGATGTAACCCGGCGGTTGCTTTGATCGGCACCTGGTTTTGAGCACAGAGCGAAATGAAGCGGACAATCTCGGCTGGCGTTGGAAACAATTCCGGAGTGATGCCTCCAGTTCTGATTTTGGCTCGCAAATGTACCTCACCAAGTGCGGAAATCAACGCTGGGAGTGAGTCCGAAAGCGGAAGTTCGACAAAGACGGTCAGTTCACCGGGCATGACGCGTTTCAGTCGCTCGATTTCAGCCACGGTTGTCGCTCGGACCTCAACGGTATCAATCACCGCCCGCCCGGCTGAAGGCAACGCATGGTTCTGGTTAAACCCTTTGATCCTTTCAATATCGGCTTCTGGATTGGGCCCGATCAAGGCACTGAGGAACCAGGGTGACTTTTCTTCCTCAACTGGGAGCAGTAAAGCCGCCTCGGCTTCAAACTCGCTCAACCGGGATACTGGTACAATAAACCGGCCCAGGCACCAGGCAAATGGTCCCTGCTGATACCGGGCATAGTTTGTGACGGCGGCGGCCATTCCAAGTTCCGCTGGTGGAAAGAGCCCGGCATAATCTATGAGTTTGGTGAGAAAGGTGTTGAGTGAATTCATTGGGGTCCCGAGTGCCTGGTGCTTGGTGCTTGGTTCTTCTTCGAAAGTACTGATTTCTAACCACTAACCACTTTATGGTTTCTTCATTCTCAATTCTTCATTCTGCTTTATCCCACGAGGGTCCAGGTAATCTGTTCGATCCATTCCTCTCCGACAATGAGGGTGATGTGGGTGGCATAGGTTGACTCTGGGTTGGTAATTCGAATTTGCAGCGTTTTGTTGCCGTCTTCATTGCGTTGCAGCAAGGTGGCAGTACCTAAAGCATCGCGGCTTTTCAAGACATCACGCCAGCTCAGTTTCTTTTTGGGTTGGAGTGAAACAATCGTGGCCCGTTCGACACCATCGGCAGTCGGAACGATACAGGCCCGGAGCGTGCCATCTTTGGTGGAAAAACGCTCCCATCCAAATATCCCTTCCTTACTCCCCTTCCCAAGTTTGGCATACACCTGCACCCGCATGGCATTGAGTGGAATCAATGGCTGTAATAAAAATGGCTGCAAATGAACTCTGGCATCTTCCGGGCTGTTATAGCTCAAGCGTCGCGGCGAAGTGCGTTGCGCCGAGGCAGAGCCAATCACAAACAAAACCAGTATCAGCAACCCACTGCCTGATTTGAATAACCGTGAAAAACGCATCATACCGATCAGTACTCCGAACAAAATCTATGTCACCCGCCCTTTGAAGGCAAAACTCTAAACTGAACCCAACACCATCAGTCAAGATACAACAGCAGACTTTTCAAGTAACTCCCTTCTGGATGAAACAGATTCACCGGGTGGTCAGGCGCCATGTGGTGTTTTTGAATAATTCTGACTGAACGGGTTGCTTCGCAGGCTGCCTGGAAAATGACCTGCTGGAAGAGCTTTTCATCCACGTGGTAGGAACACGAACACGTCAGCAACAAACTCTGGGGTGGAAGCTTTGCCATGGCCAGTCGGTTAATTTCCTTGTACCCACGACAGGCTTGAATAATGTCGTTCTTTTTTTTCGCAAAGGCTGGTGGGTCAAGAATGCACAGATCATAGGGTAATTCTGGCTGCCTCAAAAATGAAAACACATCTTCGACAATCAGGCGGTTGCCTTCAAGCTTGCAGTGATTGGCTTCCAAATGGCGTCGGGTGGCGTCTATGGCGTCGGCTGAGATATCAACTGAATCTACCTGCCGGGCGCCGCCTTTGAGCGCATACACACTAAAAGCACCTGAGTAGGAAAAACAATTCAGAACCCGGCGGTTGCGGGCCAGTTCCCTGACAAGTTTTCGCATTTCACGTTGATCCAGAAAAAAACCGGTTTTCTGACCTCGCTCAATATCAGCAAAAAATGTGATTCCATTTTCACGAATTTCCGTGAATTCAGGTAACGGGTCACCAGTCAGTAATTGCTTGACTGTTTTGAGCCCTTCTTCGCGCCGAGAAGGATTGGTTGAATGCTCGAAAATACTCTTTGGAGAAAGCAGCTCAGAGAGGGTTTCTAAAATGACAGGTTTTAGTTTTTCAATTCCCAGGGTTGAGATTTGTATTACTAAGATTTCATTGTATTTATCAACAATCAAACCTGGAATGCCATCACCTTCGCTGTTGATGACCCGGTACGCAGTTGTCTCTGAATCTCGAAAAAGAAGCTGCCGAAACTCAACTGCTTTTTGTATCTTCTCTTTGAGTGCCAAAAACGGATCTTTTTCCTCAAAAGAAATCATTCGGCCAGTAATTGAGCATTTGGAATGAAAATACCCCCAACCAAGAAACTCTTTTTCAGAACTAAAAACAGGCAGTAATTCACCATTTTCAAAATCTGGAAGGTGTTTAATTGCACCTGAAAAAATCCAGTGGTGGTGATTTCGGATAGCCTTTTCTTTGCCTCGATGAAGAATAACTTTTTTATCAGACATTTTTGAATACAGTGGGTTCAGGAATTCTTTCACGTGTGTGTTTTTGGGTTGCACCTCGAAAAGCTGCCGTTTGGATGGTTGGTCGCTTGACCGATTTGAATCTATGGAATTTCAGATAAGGAAACCACGAAACACACGAATTACACGAAAAATAAATCCAGGTCTTTCAATGGTTTCTGAATGATGACCATCGAAACGGAAATATTTATCTCAAAAACTATACCACCAAACACAACCGCCTCTTTTTTCTCCGCGCACCAACCGCACCCATGCATGGGTGGTGTCAATCCATCAAACTAGGAATTGCTGGATTTTGCAAGCGAAAGCTTGAGCTCCGCACTTTTTGCTGATGATGCTCGATTTCTCAAAGAAACGTGAGTGAATCCCAGGCTGGTTATACCATTTTGGAATGAAGCGGTCGTATTAGAAAACAGTCAAGTCATTCAATAAAATGAACTTAGTGAACTACTGACTACTGACTACTGACTACAAACTGGTATTACTCGGGTGGTAAGTACTCTGTCGTAAGTTTCCTGAGATATTGAATTTGGTAAGTATTTGATTCTTTTCGTGTTTTTCGTGTTTTTCGTGGTTAAAATGTCTTGGAATTTTCGGTAAAGTACTTACTGACTTTCATTCTAAAACTGGTGCTGAAAACCGAAACCCCGGAAAGACTTTTGAGAGCACAGTCTCGCCGGCAATGCTGGCAACAACCTCGCCGAGAACCTGTCGAAAATCGGTGGTGAGTTTGACATCTCCTGGACCGCTTAAACGATCTGGGGCAATACCCGGCCAGTTGCCGTAAACATTCCCGCCTTTGATCTGACCTCCGCCAATCAGCATTATCCCGCCAGCACCATGGTCGGTGCCGCCGCTGGCGTTTTCTTCGACCCTGCGGCCAAATTCAGTTATGACCACCATCGTCAGGTGGGATTTCAATTCCCCCAGCCGATCAAAAAAAACTCGAATTCCAGCGGCCAGTTGGGTCATCAAGCTGGCCATCAAACCGTCAGTGGCGCCCTGAGCGAAATGAGTGTCCCAGCCGTCTAAATCCACACAGGCCACCTTGAGCCCAACGCCGGCTTGAATCAACTGATCCACGGCAAATAAATGCTCGCCAAAACGGGTATTTGGGTAGCCAGCCGCCTGATGATTGGCATTCGCTCTGTTTCCACTCGAAGCAAACCGTTGAAGAGCATCCAGAGTTTGAACGCCAAACTTCCCAACTGAGAGCGGAGACGCCTGATAGAGCATTCTCAGGGCACCCGCCATCTCCAGTTTTTGTTCTGTCGCCAGTTGAAATTCATTCAGAGATTGAATGGCTGAAACTCCAGCCGCGCCCGACAAAACGTGTGGAACTTTGTCGCTCAAGGCTACGCCGCGAAGGGCAGATTGCCCCGCACCGGGAACAGCTTGCAAGAACCTCGCCAGCCAGCCGTTCACTGGACGCTGATTGCCAATCCCACCGGCTTCGATGTCGTCCCAGGCTTCAAAATGCGAATGTGATTCCCCTGGCCAGCCAACCGCATGAACAAAAGCCACTTCCTGTCGCGCATATAATTCCATCAGTGGCTCCAAAGCTGGATGAAGCGCCCATTGCTGATTTAATTCAAGGGCTGACTTCCCCGCCGTGCCGGGTTGGGGAATTGCCAGGGTCGGACGTGCCCGAAAGTAATGATCTTCGCGATACGGAATCAACATATTGAGTCCATCCGCACCACCCCGCAAATTGATAAGTAGCAAGATTGAGTTGTCCATATCCCTCCAGGAATTATGAATTATGAATTATGAATCATGCAGAAGTCATCTAATTGAATTAAAAGTGTTTAGTTGTTTGTTCGACTTATAGTTCATAACTCGTGAAATGCTTAATCCGTTTATCTTAGATATAGGACTTTTTTCATAATTCATAATTCATAATTCATCTTACTGATACTGAAATTCCGGCATGCACAACAGCAACGCCAGTTGTTCAGCGGGTGAGTCCAGTTTTGAAAACGCATCGCTTTCGGCAGCCGTGAGTGTTCGCCCAACGGCATATGGAAGGTGCAAAAAGACCTGATCGCCGAGTTGATCCAGATCTACCCTGGTGCCGTCAATAGTCCCTGATGGAAGCGCACAGGCAAAATTCCAGCGCGGCAAGAGACTGGATGCCCAGTGAGATTCGCCTTCCGGATACCCATCCGGTGTCGGCCACGCAAAAGGAAGGTGGCCGAGCGACTCAAGCTGGCGCTGAATTCCCCGTCCTCCGTCACATTCCGCATTCAACAGTCGGAGTGCCGACATGGCGTAGGTCAATGGACGTTTGAACCTGGGCTGAAACTGGCGAAATTCAGTCGAACTAAAGATCACCCGCACCATGCTTCGGATATCGCCTCCGGTTTGGGTAAATACCTCAGCCACCCGACGGACCAGGGTGTCGGATGGCTCGTCACTGACAAACCTCCGGCAGAGCTTCTGAGCCAGAAACGAGGCGGTTGACGGATGACGGCAAACCAGATCCAGGACCTGTTCCAGTTCCGAAGTGGCTTCTCCCCCCACAATCTGGCCCAGTACCTGTTTGGGCTGGGAATCATGAAACTCAGAGTTGAGCACAACCTGGCCACGGCGTAATCCATCTTTCACTTTCCACCCGGTCAAGACGCGGGCCACTTCCTGAACATCGTGCTGCGAGTACCCACCGGAAACACCGAGAGTGTGCAATTCCAGCAACTCACGGGCGTAGTTTTCATTCGGATGGGCGGCGACATTGGCATTTCCGTCCAGATACACCAGCATGGCGGGACTGGTGGCGCTGGCCCTCAATAAATCACGAAAGTTCCCAAGTGCATGACGGCGAATCACTTCACGGTCATCAACAACTTTCAGTTGTCCACAACTTCCCTTTTGGCCATGGATATTGAAGTGATCGCTCCAAAATTCAACCATGCGCTCCAGCAACTGGCGCTCGCTGTAAACGGCTCGGAGCACCGTTGCCCGGCGCAAATCAAGCAGCAATTCTTCAGCCGTGAAATGAAACACGCCGGTGACGCCAAGGTTGAGGGTTTCAATCCGACGCGTGAGCCAGTGCGCTTTATCGTCTGGAATGCTTTCGGGTGACAATTGCTGCTCAAGGTAGGCTTCGAAACCTGATTGAACCACAGCCGGCACATCCTTGGGTCTCACGCCCCAGGTGACCCGGTTGAGGAAGTTCAACGCGTCTATTTCAGCTCTTGAACCAGTCCAGATCGGAAGCTGAGCCGTAAAATCGCGCCCAATTCCGACCAGTGGGGCCAATTTTTCAGCGACCTGACAGCCAGAGGCGCCAACCCCAATTGCTGCCAATCCAAAGAGTTTGAGAAACTGTCGTCTGGTTGTCATTGCCGATCTCCTTCCAGGGTTGAAGATTTGTGGGCTGAAGAGGATGGGTTGAAGAATTGGTTTTATTTCATCCCTCATCCTTCATCCCTCATCCCTTCCTTTGCTCCGAGCTTGCGAGTCTTCAGCCCTCAGCCCTCAGCCCCATAAGCGCCAGGATAAGCTGTAAGTAATAAAGTTTGCATAAAGTTACAAAGCCAAAGCCTTGGATTGAGAATTGACTCCAGGTGTGAGAAAAGCAATCACTTCGTCCGGAAGTGTTTGGAGTTTTCGGCGGCGGCGGGGTCGTTCGGCCAGGACCTGAACCTGATCGGCACTG